>OMSZ01000039.1 GCA_900313855.1 uncultured Eubacteriales bacterium | reverse complement strand
TTTAGTGCTCTTTAGTTGTCTTACAGGATGTGGGACTAATAAAGAGGTGAAGGAGCAGCCGGTCGAGCTTTCGGAAAATCAGATTTACATATATTATGTAAACCATGAAAGAACTGATATGGTGCAATCTGTATATACACTTGATTCAAAAAATGATATCAAGCAGAATGTTGATGAATTGATCGGTCATCTTATCGATATGACTCCGACATCGGAATGTCAGTCGCCAATACCGGAAAGCTTTACTTACATAGATAATCCGGTAGAGATTGATAAGGGAAGGATAGAGGTATCATTTTCGGTGGTATATGATAATGTTTCTGCCGAGAATCTTCTGTTTTTCAAAGGCTGTGTTGCAAAGACGCTGCTCCAGCTTGAGGGGGTCAATAAGGTTACTATACTAATGACTGATATAGCCAATACGGATCCGGAGACGGCGACAGTAAGTGAGACCTTTGATCAGGACTCATTTACGATGTCATTCGGAGATATAGCGGGCAATAAGCAGACGGGTAATGTTGTGCTGTATTTTGCCAATGAAGACGGAAGTGCATTAAAGCCATACAGGAAATCCGTAGAGATGTCTAATAACATGTCTCTCGGACGAGTGGTAATAGAGGCGCTTATAGAAGGACCTAAGAGAGAAGGGTATTCTCCGACGATAACTGAAGGAACCACTATCAAGAACATTGCAGCCAAGGACGGTATATGTTATCTTGATCTTTCAGATGAGTTCTATAATATGGATAATCCGTTAAAGAATGATATAATTGTATACTCTATAGTTAATTCACTTGTCGAGCTTCCGACAGTTTCTAAGGTTCAGTTTCTAAAGGACGGTGAAAAACTGCAGTTTTATCGGGAGACGATGCCTTTTGATGGTCTGTTTGAAAGAAATCTTGATATAATCGAACAGGAGGAGACACAATAACAATTGAAAAGACCAATGCTTTATTGGGTGGTCATGTTTGTACTTGGAGAGGTGCTTATAGGAGTAATTCCAATAACGGTTTTGGTTATTATCATAGCAACGGCGTTTCTGTTTTGTTTATTTAAAGGGAACAGTTTTAAAGAAAGCAGATTACTTCTTTTGCTCGGATTATTATTTCTTTTCTTTGGAATGGTAAGGGCTGAGTTAGAAAGGGCGACGATAAGCCTTTGCGGATATGAGGACAAAAGCTTAGTGTGTTTTTCCGGTAAATTGGTTTCACATGATGTGAATAAAGGCAGATACCGGGTGCGTGTTATACAAATAAATGATAAGCCGGTAAGAACAAATATATGGATAGAATGCGATGATGAGATTGAGATCGGTTCTAAGATAAACGGCTCGGGCATAGTCAGAGAATATATGACAGCAACAAACTACGGGCAGTTTGATCAGAAAAGCTATGAATATTCAAAAGGGAATATTCTGTTTTTGACTAAGGTCAAAATTAACCATATACAAAAACCGGTATTTCCTTTAAGGAATTATCTGGCAAAAATTAATGAATACATAGGAAAACAATATGATGCCCGTCTTAATGAAAGTGATGCCTCGCTTGCAAAGGCGATGGTATTAGGTGATAAGGCATCACTTGATCAGGATATCTTAAAGCTTTATCAGAGAAATGGTATAGCACATCTGATAGCTATATCGGGGCTTCATATAGCTATGTTTGGCGGAGTGTTTTATTCCCTTGTAAGAAGGATTAGCGGAAGCTTTAAGATAGCAGCGGGAATTGGAATAGCATTTATTATATTGTATGGTATGCTTACGGGTCTATCAGGAGCTACCGTGCGGGCAATGATAATGCTAATCATGGCTATAATTGCCGATCTTTTTGGAAGGAAATACGATTCCGTAACTGCAATATCCGTAGCGCTTTTTATTATGCTTATAGATAATCCTAATATTGCGGGGCAGGCCGGTTTCATGCTCTCATTCGGAGCAGTTACGGGAATAGCAGTGATATATCCTGTTATGAAGGAAGAGCTTACCTTAAGATTTTCCAAAGTATATGGCGTGCTTAATGGAAAGCATCATAATACTGATAAGAATAGGACTTCTAAGAACCAAGCTACTAGGAAAGACATTGCAAGTAACAAGACTACTAAGAACAAGACTGCTTGGGAAAATATAGCAGGGAACGGGATTACAAAGAGGACGATTGAAAAGAACCGGACTGTATGTGGAAAAATAATGTTTATTATTGCAAAAACAGCAGACGGCCTGCTTGTGAGTATATGTGTTAATTTGATGATATTGCCTGTAATAGTATATTACTATTATGAGGTTCCGGTGTATGGTGTTTTATTAAATATAGTTGTCGTGCCGCTTATGAGCGTTCTGCTTTTGGCTCTTGTGGGGCTTGGAATCACCGGAGCTTTTTCTGATATATTTGGTATTCCTGCTATGGCATGCTCATATATAGCAGGAATTATATTCAGATGCTATGAGATATTATGTAAACTGACTGATAAGCTTCCTTACAACACAATGTGTTTTGGAAGACCAAAGATTGGCTGGATCATTTTTTATTATGTTCTTCTTGCGTTGATGCTCATTTTTACAAAAAAGAAAAGAGCGGTTTGGGCTGTGTACACACTTCCTTTTTGGGTAATGCTTCTGATAATGCCGTTTTTTTCTAAAGGTCTTATAGTCAATATGTTTGATGTGGGGCAGGGCGATGGAATATATATTAAAACCCCGAATAACTGCAATATACTTATTGACAGTGGCAGCAGTTCAAAGAAAAAGGTTGGAGATTATATAGTAAAGCCGGGTATAAAATATTATGGTGCAAAAAGGCTTGACTATGTTATAGTAACACACAGCGATTATGATCATTATTCCGGAGTTATGGAGCTTTTAACAGCGCCTGATATTGAGATTGGTAATTTTGTACTTCCGGCTGTCAACAATCCGGATGACGGCTATAACGAGCTTATAAAGGCTGCGGATCTAAAGGGATGTAATATTCATAAGCTGCAGACCGGCGACCGTCTGGTGTTTGATAAAGTAACATTT
>OMSZ01000129.1 GCA_900313855.1 uncultured Eubacteriales bacterium | reverse complement strand
TTAAATGTGTGTCCATACTTTGCGCCTACGGCATCTAACACCTTCATTGCCTCGGTAACAATCTCAGGACCTATGCCATCACCCTTGATGACCGCCAAGTTACATACCATGTTCATACCTCTTTTCTGTTTTTTACTATATTTGCTACTTTATAATAATCATTATCTTTCTCATCACTGTCGATTTCAATAATTCAACTAAGCAATCCAATCATTAACTCCGGTTAAAATATCATTTCTTTGCATTTATCGAATTGATAAGTCCCCCACTTGTAATAATATTCTGCATAAATGGAGGAAACGCCTGACCTTTATATTCAGTTCCTTTAGTCCTGTCATAGATCATACCTGTATCGAAATCAATCTCCACATCATCTCCTGCCTCTATCTCACGTGCAGCTTCTACACATTCAATAATGGGAAGTCCTATGTTGATCGCATTTCTATAGAAGATTCTTGCGAAGGTCTCTGCTATAACACAGCTAATGCCGCTTGCCTTAATTGCTATCGGTGCATGTTCTCTTGATGAACCGCAGCCGAAGTTCTTATTGGCAACCATTATATCTCCCTCTTTAACTCTATTTACAAAATCAGGATCTATATCCTCCATACAGTTCTTTGCAAGCTCCTTCGGATCCGAAGAATTAAGATATCTTGCAGGAATTATAACGTCTGTATCAACGTTATCTCCATATTTATGTACTGTGCCGTGTGCTTTCATATTGTATTAACTCCTTTCATTATTACACATTTCTTCTTCAAACATACCTGCTATATATAGCGCAGATTGCCCATACAAACCGGTATCATCATCAGAAAAGTTTATTCCTGTTCCCGAAGAATAGAATAAATCCATAGCCTTTTCTTCTGACCAACCATGATGATCCCGTATTATCCGAATTATTTCCGGCAGCAGGGTTGCTCTAATAGTTGCATGCATCAATTCATCTCCTTTACAGTATAACTTTCAATAAAACTTAAATCACTTATTGCTTTTTCGGTACAAAAAGCAATTTGATTATTAATTTTCTCAAACTTAAGTCTTTCTATCGCATCCTCTTTTCTCATTATCCCTTGTACAACATATGATACCGTTTCTCCAACATTGTCATTTGCAATTTTACCCTCAACAATATCATAACCATGTGCATAATCCGGATTACTTCTGCATTCGACTACCATATCAAGCCATTCCATAGATGCACCGCTGAACTTTTTAATACGAACATCTGTATCCTCGTTCCAATTATAGATATTAACTATCGGCAAATAAGTTACACCATTGATTCTCATTAATATTTTTGCGCGCCTTGCTGCCCATCTTTGCGCCTGTTCTTTTATATCCGTAGTATAAAATGCAAAACCGAAATCTCTGCCAACTTCATTCCGTATTATTTCAGGTTTTTGTATCTCTAATGTTGTTCCATGATAGACTATCATTGCTTTGCTGCCCCTCTCATATACTGATTACAAAAATCAAGCATATATTCCATACTCATCCCATGAAGATCTTCATAATCGCTTTGCAACAAATTGAGTAATCCACTATTCTTAAAATCAGCATACACCTCATTACTTGGTTTCCCAATCATATCAGCATAGTTTTCGATACAAAATGAAACAAAGGATATTTTACTCATACAAAACCTCCATAAGCTCTACAATAAGATATATCACAAATCATCAGGACTTGATATCTTACCCGTAACAGCTGACGCTGCAGCAACTGCCGGTGAAGCAAGATAGATTTCCGAATCAACATGTCCCATACGTCCGACAAAGTTACGGTTAGTAGTCGCAACAGCCTTCTCGCCTGCCGCAAGGATTCCCATATGTCCACCAAGACACGGTCCGCATGTAGGTGTAGATACAACCGCTCCTGCCTCGATAAATGTCTTAAGAAGTCCCTCTTCCATTGCCTGAAGATATATTGCCTGTGTAGCAGGAATCACAATAACTCGAAGTCCCTTCGCACATTTACGTCCTTCCATAACCTTAGCTGCAATTCTAAGATCCTCAATACGTCCGTTAGTACATGAACCGATCACAACCTGATCGATCTTAATGTCGCCAACCTCATCGATAGGCTTAGTATTTTCCGGAAGATGTGGAAATGCTACCGTCGGTTTTAAAGCACTTAGATCAATAGTATATGTCTCATCATACACAGCATCCTCATCTGCTTCATACACCTTATATGCCTTAGCAGAATGCTCCTTCATATATTCAATGGTCTTGTCATCAACCGGGAAGATTCCGTTCTTTGCACCGGCCTCAATCGCCATATTGGCCATCGAGAATCTGTCATCCATTGAAAGATACTGAATTCCGTCTCCTACAAATTCCATGGATTTGTATAAAGCTCCGTCAACACCGATAAGTCCGATTATGTGAAGGATAACATCCTTACCGCTAACCCATTTGGAAGGCTTTCCTGTAAGCACGAACTTAAGAGCAGCCGGCACCTTAAACCATGCCTTGCCTGTTGCCATACCGGCAGCCATATCAGTCGAACCCACACCTGTCGAGAACGCGCCAAGCGCACCGTATGTACAGGTATGCGAATCCGCACCTATGCATGTCTCTCCTGCTACTATAAGTCCTTTTTCCGGAAGGAGCGCATGCTCTATTCCCATCTCGCCAACATCAAAGAAATTAGTGATATTGTGCTCATTTGCATATTCTCTAACGCATTTACAGTGTTCGGCACTCTTGATATCCTTATTCGGCGTAAAATGATCCATGTCCAACGCGATCTTCGTATTGTCGAAGACCGTCTTT
>OMSZ01000010.1 GCA_900313855.1 uncultured Eubacteriales bacterium | reverse complement strand
GCAGGCTGGATACAGCAGGCAATAGATCTTGGAAGCCACACTCTGTTTGTTGCGGCCGTTACCGATATGGAGGTGCTTTCCGATGTGCCGTCTATGGACTATGGTTATTATCATGCAAATGTTAAACCAAAGCCACAGGCTGTCGGGACAACCGCTGATGGGCAGACGGTATGGAGATGTACGATCTGCGGCTACGAATATGTTGGAGAAGAGCTTCCGGATGATTTTATATGCCCGATCTGCAAGCATCCTGCGTCGGATTTTGAGAAGGTAACAAATTAAAGCTTATATTTTATTTATGATACGAAAGGGATTGCATGCTGCAATCCCTTTTTACTTGCGTGAAACATTATTACTGCAAAGCAAAATCATCCCGCGATTATGCACGTTTGCGCATTTGGAAAGGCTGCTTACAGCAGTCACAATCTATGCTTTTATTTATCCCTGATTTTTGGTCAGCGCTCCCTTATAATTTTTAATTCCGCCAATACAATTGATCACCTCATAGCCCATATCCGAAAGTAATCTTGCTGCCTGCATACTGCTTCCGCCGTTGTCACAGTATACGATAAGCGTTCGGTTTTTGGGAAAGGATACTTTGTTGTTTTGAATATCTGAAAGAGGAAGATTAACCGACATAGGTATATGTCCTTTTCTGAATTTGTCGGGAGTGCGCACGTCTACCATTATTGCATTGTGAGAAAGAGCGGATGCAAGAATATAACGGATATTGATGTTTTCGAATCTCATGATTTCCCGGTCCGGTAATGTACTTATTATTAAAATATGCACAGGGAGCCGCAAGTGTCCGTAATTCAACTACTTGAAGATATATAAATGGTACTTCACAAAAAGTTCACAAAAATTGTTAGCACTCACCCTTGACGAGTGCTAACAGATGTGGTATAACATAATCAGAAACAAAAAAGAGAGTTTATAAGGAAAGGGATTTATCCTAAAACGATCAGTAATTTGTTTCTACAACGTATAAACCAGCTACAGTTACATATAATAATCAATATGCAACTGCGACAATATAATCATAGTGAAGGAGAGATGACTTATGATGGTACCTAGTATTTTTGGAGAAAACTTATTTGATGATTTCTTTGATGACTTTTTCGACTGGCCTGCATATGACAAGCAGATGAAGGATGCTCAGAAGAAGCTCTATGGTCGCCGCGCTGGCAACATGATGAAGACAGATGTCAGAGATCACGATGACCATTATGAGATTGATGTTGATCTTCCGGGATTCAAGAAGGAAGAGCTTTCCTTAGAGCTTACTGATGGATATTTGACGATCAAGGCAGCTAAAGGCCTTGATAAGGATGACAAGGAGAAGAAGACCGGCAAGTATATCCGCCGCGAACGTTATATGGGAAGTATGACGAGATCCTTCTATGTTGGTGATACTATCACTCAGGAGGAGATCAAGGCTGAATATAAGAACGGTGTATTGAAGCTTACAGTTCCGAAGCCGGATCCGAACAAAAAGGTTGAAAAGACCAATTACATTGCGATCGAAGGATAACCGATAAGACTAAAATAACAGATAAATGATAAAATTATCCTTCTTAAATTGAAATGAATTAAGGCACGGGTTCTATGTTTAATCAGCATGGAGCCCGTGCCTTTTTATCATTTTAAAGAAAATTGGTTGAGTTAATATGGCAGTTTTGTTATAATTAATTGTTATTATTATGTTTGTATTTGTATGTTATGAAAGAGAGCTTTGAATGAAGGAATATGAACTTATCGCACCCTGCCATTTTGGCTTGGAAGCGGTGCTTAAGAGAGAAATAACAGATCTGGGATATGAGATTGTCGAGGTGTCGGACGGAAGAGTAGTTTTTAAGGGTGATGAGACGGCAATAGCTAAGGCTAACATTTTCATAAGGACTGCCGAAAGAATAATGTTAAAGGTAGGAAGCTTTAAGGCAGAGACCTTTGACGAGCTGTTTGAGAAGACCAAAGCGCTTGATTGGGATGAATATCTTTCTTCAGATGCGAAGTTTTGGGTGACGAAGGCAACCACCAATAAGTCGAAACTTTTTTCGGGTTCGGATATTCAGTCGATAGTTAAGAAAGCAATTGTTGAAAAGCTTAAAAAGATATATCGTATAGGGTGGTTTGAGGAAAATGGTGCCGAATATCCTATCAGGGTTTTTATCATGAAGGATATAGTGACACTTGCATTGGATACGTCGGGAGTATCACTTCATAAGAGGGGATATCGTCAGCTGGTTGGAAAAGCACCGATATCAGAGACGTTAGCTGCAGCGCTTATAATGTTAACGCCATGGAATAAGGACAGGATTTTGGTTGATCCGTTCTGTGGAAGCGGTACATTTCCGATAGAAGCCGCTCTTATCGGTGCCAATATTGCACCTGGAATGAACAGGGAATTCACTGCTGAAAACTGGAAAAACATTGCGCCTAAGAAGGTATGGTATGATGCCGTGACAGAGGCAGAGGATAATATTTTGCGCGATGTTAAGATGAGTATTCAGGGCTATGATATTGATGGTGATATAATTAAATGTGCAATGCAAAACGCAAGAGAAGCCGGAGTGGAGGAGCACATACATTTTCAGCAGCGGGATATGAGGCAGTTGTCAAGTCCTAAGAAGTACGGCTTTATTATAACCAATCCGCCGTATGGTGAGCGTCTCGAGGAGAAGGAAGCGCTTCCGAAGCTTTATAAGGAAATGGGACAGGTCTTTGACAACCTTGATACCTGGTCGAAGTTTATTATTACTTCCTATGAGGATGCTGAGAAGTATTTAGGAAGAAAGGCAACCAAAAACAGAAAGATCTATAATGGAATGATCAAATCATATTATTATCAGTATATGGGACCACGTCCGCCAAAGCGTGATCATATATAAGGAGAATGCTATATGATGTTAAAGATCATGAAGTCAATATGATGATCTGATGGGATATATACAGGATATATAGAGAGGATAAGGATATGGAAAGATTGATATTTGCAACAGGCAATAAGGATAAAATGAAAGAGATACGCATGATACTTGGAGATCTTGATTATGAGATTCTTTCCATGAAGGAGGCTGGGATAACCGCTGATATCGTGGAGGATGGCAAGACCTTTGAGGAGAATGCACAGATCAAAGCGAAGGCGATCAGCAAGCTTGCAAACTGTCTGGTACTTGCAGATGATTCGGGTCTTGAGGTTGATTACATGGATAAGCAGCCCGGCATTTATTCAGCAAGATGGATGGGAGAGGATACATCCTATGATATCAAGAACAAAAAAATTATTGAAAACCTTGAAGGAGTTCCTGATGAAAAGAGAACGGCAAGGTTTGTCTGCGCTGTGTCTGCAGCATTTCCTGACGGACGTGTTATAACGAAGCGTGGTACGATTGAGGGAATAATAGGATATGAGCAGCGTGGGGAAAACGGTTTCGGTTATGATCCGATATTCTTTCTGCCTGAATATGGGAAGACAACAGCTGAATTGTCACCTGAGGAGAAGAATAAGATCAGCCACAGAGGCAGGGCATTAGAACAGATCAAGGAGGAGCTTAAAAAGCTTTAAAGGTTCTGTTTATATTGGTCTTCATAAGACAATGGATAAAGAATATACAGGGTTTTGATGATTTGGGTATAGATTGGAAAGCTGGTATTGATGTATGCGTATTTTGGTGATAAGTGATTCGCACGGAAAAAATGATGATGTCAAACAGGTGATAAAACAGGTTGGCGATATTGACATGTTCATCCACCTTGGTGATGTGGAGCGTGGTGTAGATTACATACGCGGACTTACCGATGTGGAGACTCATATTATTGCCGGCAATAATGACTATTCGCTTGACCTTCCGGCAACGGATTCATTTATGATCGCTGATAAAAAGGTGTTCATTACTCACGGACATCGCTTTTACGTGGGCGGCGGTGTGGAGCATCTTAGGGAATACGCCTTGCAGAACGGATATGATATTGTAATGTATGGACACACACATGTACCGTATATTGATGTGGGCGATGATGTTACAATACTTAATCCCGGCAGCATTTCTTATCCGAGACAGGATGGGCGCAAGCATACATTTATGATGATAGATGTTGACCGAAAGGGAGAATTTCATTACAACATAGGCGTTTTGAAATCGTCTCTTAGAGATTTTTACGAAGGATTTTTTTGAAGGTTTTAAAATGTGTGTTG
>OMSZ01000118.1 GCA_900313855.1 uncultured Eubacteriales bacterium | reverse complement strand
TCTAATATGACTCCGATGAAGGCGATGCTTTATCTTAATGAATTGCAGGAGAGACTTAGAGGGTAGACGGATGTTATTGAATAATTATATTGGAAAGAATAAAAAAGTATAATTCAAAATGGAGAGTCATAATAATGATTAAGGTTTTAGATCAGGAAACGATCAATAAGATAGCGGCAGGAGAGGTGGTTGACCGACCTTCTTCGGTTGCAAAGGAACTTATCGAAAACGCTATCGATGCAGGAGCAAATGCCATTACTGTTGAGATTAAGGATGGCGGATTATCCTTTATGAGAATAACGGATAACGGCGGCGGAATTAACAAAAGTGATGTTCCGACTGCATTTATCAGACATGCTACAAGCAAGATCATGTCAATAGAGGATCTGTTATCGGTAAGTTCGCTCGGGTTTAGAGGTGAGGCGCTTGCAAGTATTGCTGCCGTTGCGCAGGTTGAATGTATAACCAAGACGCCGTCTGACCTTACCGGACTTCGTTATGAGATACATGGCGGCAAGGAGATTGCTAATGAAGAGATAGGCGCACCTACAGGTACAACGATTATTGTCCGCAATCTGTTTTATAATGTTCCGGCCAGGAAGAAGTTTGTCAAAACTCCAACAACAGAGGGTGGATATATCACAGACCTTGTTACAAAGCTTGCACTTTCAAGACCAGACATATCATTTAAGTACATAATTAACGGAAATAATAAGATAGCAACATCAGGTAACGGCAAGTTACAGGATGTCATTTATCATATATACGGCAAGGACATCTCTGCCAATCTTATACCAATTAAGCGAAGTGTCGGTAATCTTTCTGTTGAAGGATATATCGGCAAATCTTTTGTTTCTAAGGGTAATCGTTCGTTTGAACATTATTTTGTAAACGGTCGCTCCATAAGAAGTAATATAGTCACTAAAGCAATTGAAGAAGGATACAAGTCATTTGTTATGATTCATCGTTTCCCTTTTACCGCGCTGCATTTTACTATGGATTCAGACAAGCTTGATGTAAATGTTCACCCGCAAAAAATGGAATTCAAATATTCAGACAACGAGCAGTTGTTTGATTTTGTCAAGGATTCAGTTCGTAAGGCATTGCTTGAACCCGAAATGATACAGGATATGTCACTTCGCACAGCCAAAGAAGAAAAACAGATCACAATAGATCAGAAGAAAAAGCAGACAGCTCATGTACCCGAACCATTTGAAAGCAAGGCAAGAGCTATTAAATACGGAGAGGCTGTACGGGAAAAGTTTGTTCCAATAATCTCAGAATCGAGTAATGATATTGAACAACGAACATCTGTAAATAAACCTGAACATGAACAGAAATCAAAAGAAAGTAATTATAATTATATTTCGGATAATACCAATACATCAACAGTAGTTGATACAAGCTCCAATATAGCAAAGGAGACCTGTGAGCAGATCACCATGCCTTTAGAAGAGTTCATTTCACCGGAGGCAAGAAAGAAACATCGGCTTATCGGTCAGGTATTTAAGACTTACTGGCTTATTGAATTCGATAATAAATTATATATTATGGACCAGCATGCGGCTCATGAGAAGGTCATGTTTGAAAAACTTATGAATATGGCGAAAACAAAGTCCGTATATTCACAACAATTATTACCGCCTAAAGTAATCCATATTGATAATGCTGAGCTTGTTTTATTAAATGAACATAAAGACTTATTTGAGAAGACCGGATTTGAAATTGAGGATTTTGGCGATGATGCAGTAGTGATCCGTGCGGTTCCTGATGATATAATGGGTGTTGATCCGCAGTTGCTTTTTGATGAACTTATAAACGCTTTAAAAGATGAACGTGGCAAGATTTCTGTAGATTTTTTTGTGGAAAAACTATCCGGAATGGCTTGTAAGGCTGCAATCAAGGGCAATACCGGGATATCATTTAAAGAAGCAGATGAATTACTTGATGAGCTAATGACTCTTGATAATCCATATAACTGTCCTCACGGAAGACCAACTATGATTTCTCTAAGTAAGACAGAAGTAGAACGCAAATTCAAGAGGATACAGGATAATTCCGAGGACGAATTCTTGTAATTATAATAATATTTGCTTGCGTGAAACTCACTTTTGACGCACGAACATCCGGTGGATGTTGGTTCAACACCGACCGAAGTTTAAACGAAGAAAAAACACATAAATACGAAATCGACGTGAAAAAATAAGATATAAAAAGCCGAGTGAAAACAATGATTAACGAAAACAACAAAAAACCATTAATAATTCTAACCGGACCAACGGCTGTAGGCAAGACTGAGCTTTCGATAGAACTTGCGAAAGCAGTAGGTGGCGAGATCATTTCCGCCGATTCCATGCAGGTATATAGGCGCATGGATATAGGTACGGCTAAGATCATGCCGGAAGAAATGAATGGTGTTTCCCACTATCTTATTGATATTCTTGAGCCTACTGAGGATTTCAATGTTTTCCTTTTTCAGAAATATGCCAAAGAGGCTATAGAGAAAATCTATAATAACGGTCATATTCCGATTATTGTAGGGGGCACAGGCTTTTACATTCAGTCTGTTTTATACGACATAGACTTTAATAACGAGGATAATTCGGGTACGGAAAGCAAATATCGCAGGGAGTTGACAGATTATTATAATGAACATGGTGCAGATAAGCTGCATGAACGCTTACGGGAGCTTGATCCGGTATCTGCGAATACAATTCATGCCAATAATGTGAAGCGTGTTATAAGAGCTCTGGAGTTTTACAAGGAGAACGGATACCCGATTTCAAAGCATAACGAAGAACAGAGGCTAAAGGAATCACCGTATAACTTTGCTTATTTTGTGCTTAATCAGAATAGAGATGTTTTGTATGACCGTATCGAAAAACGAATAGATATTATGGTAAATGATGGTCTGGTTGATGAAGTCAGAAATCTTTTGAATGAGGGCTGTACATCAGATATGGTTTCCATGCAGGGACTCGGATACAAGGAGATAGTGCCATTTATTGAGGATAAATGCAGCTTAGAAGATGCTGTATATATACTTAAACGTGACACAAGGCATTTTGCAAAACGTCAGCTTACATGGTTTAGAAGAGAAAAAGATGTCACATGGGTTGACAAGGATATATTGACATCTGTTGATGAGCAGCTAAAGTTTATGAAACAGGTGCTTTTTAAGCGCTTTATAATAAGTCAGTGATCACATTTATATCAAAGCAAAAAGAAAGCGACAATACGACAAAAAGGAGAACACATTATGCTTAAGCAACTTTATGAAATATACGAACAAATGGGAATTTCAAAAAATGTTATAGAATTATCAGAAAAGATTGAAGAGTCTTTAAAAGATCGTTTTGCACAGATTGATAAAGTTACCGAGTACAACCAGATGAAGGTTCTTGCCGCAATGCAGAAGAACAAGCTTTCTGAGGCTCATTTTGCCCCGACTACAGGATATGGATATAACGATATAGGCCGCGAGACATTAGAAAAGGTGTATGCTGATATATTTCATACCGAGGCAGCGCTTGTGCGTGCCCAGATAACCTGTGGAACACACGCTCTGTATCTTGCATTGTCTTCAATACTGCGTCCGGGTGATGAACTCATATCACC
>OMSZ01000401.1 GCA_900313855.1 uncultured Eubacteriales bacterium | reverse complement strand
TACACTTTTAAAAAGCGGTTATATGAAAGCTGCGATTGAGTCGCTTAAATCTGGTTCCGCTCAGCCGCAATTACCTATCAAAGATCTTCAAAAGGCACAATTTGAAATACCTACAGATGATAGCAGCTTACAGCAATTGAGCATCAAGCTTTCATACATAGACAACTGTTATTCCGAAAACTGTTTGGAAATAATGGCTCTAAAGAATATGTCAATGATACTGCTTTCGGAACTATCAAGCCGCTAAATTATCATTTACAATATGTTTGTTAGAAAGAGGAAAGTAATATGAGTAAATTGGTTGTGAAAGATACTGAAATAAATATTAGTCGGGTAAATGATGAGGATTATCTGTGTCTGACTGATATGTTGAAGGCTAAAGATGGGGATTTTTTCATCACTGATTGGCTTCGCAATCGAAATACGCTTGAATATATCGGGATTTGGGAGAAGGTATACAATTCGGATTTTAATTATGGCGAATTCGCCATAATTAAAAGTCAGTCGGGCTTAAATAGCTTTAAAATCAGTGTCAAGGAATTTGTTGCAAGAACGAACGCAATAAGTATTCAGGCAAAAGCCGGCAGATACGGCGGTACATACGCACATAAGGATATTGCATTTGAATTTGCAATGTGGATTAGTCCGGAATTTAAGATATATATTATAAAAGAATTTCAACGACTAAAAGAAGAAGAACAAAAACTGTTAGGTTGGAGTGCAAAGAGAGAACTATCAAAAATCAATTATAGGATTCATACTGATGCGATAAAGCAGAATTTGATTCCTGAGCGTATTACAGAAAAGCAAAAATCGTTTATATATGCAGATGAGGCAGATATGCTAAATGTTGCGATGTTTGGAATGACCGCTAAACAGTGGAGAAGTAATAACCCGGATAAAAAAGGAAATATGCGAGACTATGCAACTATAAACCAGTTAATATGTTTATCCAACATGGAAAACTTGAATTCGGTGTTTATAAATGATGGTATGCCACAATCAGAAAGATTGGATAAACTTAATAAAATTGCAATCCAGCAGATGTCAGTTTTGGAAGATATAGATGACAAAAAACTGCTTACAGACGAGAATAAATAGGCAACTACTCTTAGCAGCGGCGAGAGTTATATCATCAGAACCGCCGCTGGTGTCGTTCTCTTAATACATATGTAAAGGAGATACGACCATGAAAGAAGAACTGATAACGGAAATTGAGCAACAGATGCTTCGTGTTTTGGATAATAGCCAGTTGGAAGCATTACATCGAACATTGAGACTTTGTTTTGAAAACTATGAGATTGCCGGACAAAGTGAACCCGTTGCGGATGACAAGGATTATGTGGAGCTTTTTCTGTCTGCAAAGAGAATTGAGGGACGTTCGGAAAAATCGCTTGCCTATTACAAGAATACTATTACAAAACTGTTGGAGGCAGTTAGTAAAGAGGTAAAACACATAACTACAGATGATTTGCGAGAGTATCTTGCTAATTATCAAGAACAACATGGATCAAGCAAGGTTACGATAGACAATATTCGCCGAATTCTGTCATCATTCTTTGGATGGCTGGAGGATGAGGATTATATCATCAAAAGTCCGGTGAGGCGTATTCATAAGGTGAAAACGGGCAAAACAGTGAAGGAAACATACTCTGATGAAGAACTTGAGATGATGAGGGATAGCTGCACGGAAGCACGAGATCTTGCAATGATAGATTTGCTTGCATCTACAGGAATGCGTGTCGGTGAAATGGTTCTTTTGAATCGAGATGATGTAAATTTTGCTGAAAGGGAATGTGTTGTTTTTGGAAAAGGGGATAAGGAGAGAATAGTTTATTTTGATGCGAGAACCAAGATGCACTTACAAAGTTACTTGGACAGTAGAACGGATGATAATCCTGCCTTATTTGTTACCCTAAATGCTCCTTATAGTAGTATGAAGATAGGCGGTATTGAAGTACGGCTCAGGAATATAGGGAAAAAGTTGGGAATTAGCAAGGTCCACCCACATAAGTTCAGGAGAACGCTCGCAACTATGGCTATCGACAAAGGTATGCCTATTGAACAGCTACAACAGTTGTTGGGGCATCAGAGAATAGATACAACACTGCAATATGCCATGGTCAAGCAAAGCAATGTAAAGTTGGCACACAAGAAATATATTAGTTGAGGTGACAAACATGACAACATATATGTTAGGTGAATTGATTACACAGCGAAGAGAAAAAAATCCTAATGAGGGTCTGCCTATTTGGGGCGTTTCCAAGGACGGATGGATTCCGCCGAAACAGAAAGAGGCGGATACTTCTATATACAATGTTTTTTATAGAAAAGATTTTGTTTTTAATCCTGCAAGAATGGAACTTAATTCCATTGCTTTTAATGACATATGTGATAAAGGTATATGTTCGTCTCTTTATGAGGTTTTTTACGTTCATAGAACTGATGTGTTGATGCCAGAGTACTTACATTTAATCGTAAAGCAAAGATGGTTTACTCGGTATTGTGAGTTTTTAGGGAGTGGGTCTGCAAGGGAATACTGTAGATTTGCAAATATATCGGAAATTAGTGTAGATATTCCAGATATGCACACACAGGAAGACATTGTAAGATATTATGATGTAATTAACAGGAGGATAGATATAAAAAAGAGGATAAATGATAATTTAGCGGCTTGATAACAGAGAAAGAAGCGTTTCTCGCAGAGCAAATAATCCGAACATTTCCCTATTGTTTTTGTGAATTTGTTCGTAAAATGATTCTGCGATTTTACCAAAAGCTTCAATCTCGCCATTTTCAGGTACCGGGATTTGAAATGCTTCCATTTCCTGCTTGTTGATTGCTTCTCGTGTTGAACCTGATTGTCCGATTCCCAACAACTTAGCTTTGTTTTCGCTGGAGCATAGTGTGAACAAAATGTAGTAACTCATGTATTTTCCAGCATAGGGTCGGAGAATCATAACATGCTGATTCACCCTTGCAGGCAGAACATCAGGTGGAACCATGCAACACCGTGTTACTGAAACCCCTGTTATATTAAAAAGAACATCATTTTCATGGACTATGACATTTGATAGAGAATCGGCCTGATCATTATCAATATGCGCAAGTTCAGGATATGAAAATCTATAATCGAAAACATTTGTGCTTCGAATAAGCGAAATGCCCGTGTCATGATAGGATTCTTTTCCTCCCTTGGGTGTAGCACCACTTCCGATTTTGGAGCAGAGTTCCTTCAGGGGTAACATGGAATAGTTGCCGTTCTTGTACTTTTCTTGATAAATAGCATTAAGGGTGTCTACTAAATTATCATTTAGCAAAAACAATAAACTGAAAGGATGAAAAGAAATGGGATTTAATGAGCATGCGTTGGAACTCTCGATTATGGAACTATTCCAGAACGAGGGATACATCCATATGACAGGGAATCAAATCCATAGAGAAAAATCGGAGGTATTGCTTGTAGACGACATAAGGCAATATCTAAGAGACTGTTACGCCTCTGACGGAATCACAGAGGGAGAAATAGACAGTATTATTCTCAAAATAAGGTCTATATCGGGTACACTTTATGAGGAGAACAAGGCTTTTTTAAGGCTGCTTACCGATGGCTTCATCCTTACCAGAGAGGATCGCAGTAAAAAAGATATTTTTATCAGCCTTGTCAATTATGAAGAGCCTGAAAAGAATATATTTAAGATAGTGAATCAGGTAGAGATTCAAGGATATGAACAGCTGCGCATACCTGACGGAATTGTTTATGTGAATGGTATGCCTCTTGTTGTTTTGGAATTTAAAACAGCAACAAATGAGAATACGACTATTCTTGATGCATATACGCAGCTGACTGTGAGATATAAAAGGGATATTCCTGACCTGTTCATATACAACGCTTTTGTTGTGATAAGTGACGGAGTGAATAATAAATATGGCTCGATGTTCAGTCCTTACGATTTCTTTTACGCATGGAGAAAGATAGAATCCGAGGATAAAGACGTGGATGGGATAAATTCCCTGATTACTATGGTCAAGGGGCTGTTTAGGAAAGATAGATTTCTTGCTGTAGTGAAGGATTTCATCTATTTCCCAGATCAGTCAAATAAAGAGGTTAAGATTGTATGCCGGTATCCTCAGTATTTTGCCGCTACAAAGCTTTTTCTTAACATTAGGGAACAT
>OMSZ01000119.1 GCA_900313855.1 uncultured Eubacteriales bacterium | reverse complement strand
GCCGGAGAAGGCTATGAAGATATACACAAAGGCTGTCTGTGAGGTTGATAGTGATCGCCCGGAGGCTTATCTGGAGATGATAAGGGTTAATCGTGATTATTTTGATACATCGGAGCAGGTGCTTTCTAATATTGCTGATTATATTGATGACGAGCACAGTTCGGGTGATGGTCAGGGATACCTTTACATGCAGATAGGTTTGGAGTATTTTGAGCAGTTAAAGGAGTATAAAAAGAGCGCCTACTATTTCGGCCTGGCAAAGGAGGAGCCTTTAGCAGAGATTTATCAAAAACTTGCTCTTTATCTATGTGAAAGTAAGGTTGATTATAAGGAGCTTAAGGGCGTTTTGTCTGATTTCGAAGATAATGTGAATGAAAGCTCTGATGAATTAATAAAGCTTCAAAATTATGAGCTTATATGCGATGTGCTTTTAAAGTGTAAGGATGAGCTTGAGGAAGCAGGAGACAGGCTTGTGGAAGCTGCAGAAAAAGGTTTGTCCATTTTGGAAAAGTCGGAGTATGTAGGTACTGCTGATCAATATATTTCTTTTTACGGATATATGGAAAAGGGCTACGAGCAGATGGGAGATTTATATCCTACGGGGGATGTTGAGGGTGCAAATGCCTGTTACATCAAAGCGCTTGAGTGCTGCGATTATCTGTTAGAGCTTGTTTTGGATGAGGATGCTATTACCATGAGTAATGTAAAAGTTGGTGAGTACAGAAAGAATGAATTAAATGATAAGGCAAGACTTTTAACGAAGCTTGATGAATATGAAAAAGCTATCGCTGTATATGAAAATGCCGAGAGAGAATATGGGGAAGACAGTATGCAGTTTTTTATAGGACACCTGTCCCTTTTATGTGATATGGAGGAAAAACGTACATCTGATGTCAAGGCATGGGATAAAGAACGGCTGCTTGAGGTGTATAACAAAGGATGTTCTGTTAGCGGAATAGAGAATGATTACAGATGGAAAAGGCTTAAGGTTAAGCTTATGCCTTTGTTTGAGGAAGATATGGAAAATGGAGGATAAAATATGCATTATGTTATGTTCTATGGCGGCATTGTGTTTGCGGTTGCTGCCGCAGCATATGCCGCCTATATTTTTATAAAGAAGGATGTTGGCGGAGCGGTACACGATCTGTATAAGTGGTTCTTACTTGGCATGGTCGGCGTCATGTTGATATCGTCAGTTATGTCTATAGTTGCTGCTGCTGCCGGAAAGACTTTACAGATACAGAATACCGGTACGAGAATACCGGTGCGGGCGATAAAGCCGGAAGTTTATAGTGCAGGTAAGCCGGAGACAGAAAATGCTATTTTAAAATCAGAGACAGGAAAAGAAAAAAGCCCAGAGTTTTCGGGGAATGAGACTAAGAAAATGGAGAAAACAGAAGAAACTGTGAAAACACAAGAAACCGTGGAACCAGCGGGAACTGCAGGAACGGAGGAAACCGAGAAAACAGAAGAAACAACAGAAGCAGAGGAAGCTGCTCCCATACTTAGTGTCGTGGCGGCGGAAGAGGAGTTTGATAACTGCATAATAAAGGATGGTGAGGAGAAGGAAAAAGTACTATGGACTAATAAGGATGTAGAACTTAAATTGGAAACAGACATCATGGAGATTAAGACTATAACCTATAAGATAGGTGCTGCTGACGAAGTGATCATAGATTGTGAAAAAGAGAAGACGGATCTTACAAGCTTTAGGATAGTTGTTTCCGAAACTTGTGAGGATTTTAATGGACTTCCGGTTATGGTTACAGTAAACTCTGATGATGACAAAACAGCAACGTGGTCCGGTCGTGTAATGATTGATAAGAAACAACCAACATCGGGTGAAATAATCTTTGAAAATGAGAAGAAGAATATTTATAAAAAAGACGGTTTTTTCTTCTCTAATGAAAAAGTGACGGTACGGATAAAGTTAAAGGATGAGCAGTCAGGTATAGATGACAAATCAGTTAAGGCAGTATTGGTTACAGAGAATCAAAAACACGATCTGTTAATATCAAAAATAGCACCGGAAAAAGAATCAGAGAACGATATTTACTATGCTTACATACCTGAAGATGCCGGCATTGAGAGTGTGGAAGGATATGTGAGCGTAACGGCAGTAGATGCTGCCGGTAATGAGTTTTCGCGTGACAGCAGAAGTATCATTTACTCAAGAACTGCTCCGATCATAAGGTTAGAAGGTGGCAAGGGAATCGAAGGCTGGACTAATGACAAGGTTAAGCTTCATCTTGAGGTCAAAGCGCCGGAATGTGGTATCAGAAGGGTTGTCTTTTACGTTGCGGGAAAGAAGATACGTGAGGAAAAGCCGGCAAGTATTCTGCCGGAATATGCTATTGATCTGTTCATAGATAAAAATGCTAAGAAATATAACGGTTATTTTGTTGAGGTAAGGGCGATAGATAATTGCGGCAATGAAGCAAGGAAGAAGGTAAGGATTTATATTGATAGGGAGGCGCCCGTGGTAAAGCTTACCGGTGCTGATATGGGAGGTCATTATACAGAAAATGTCTGTCTTACGCTGTCGGTATTTGATGTTTCGTTTAATAATACTATAGCGGAATGCATGATCACAAGAACATTAGATGGTGAGAAACATATAGAAAATATCGAACCGTTTATGCTTAGTGGATATGAGGATAAACGCGAGATATTGCTGTCGAAGGAGGGAAGGTATGAGATATATGCTGTTGCGACAGATGGTGCCGGTAATCAGACTGTAACAGCCACTCTTTCATTTGTTATCGATAAGACTGCACCGATAGTGTCCTTAAAAGGCGTCAAGGATAAAAGTGTTAAGAATGAAAATGTCAGATTGAAGTTTGTGTGTGAAGAGAGCTTTTATGATACTAATGATGTGGTGATTAAAGTCAGACGAACATATCGGAACAATCATAGAACGGAAGAACTTGATATT
>OMSZ01000035.1 GCA_900313855.1 uncultured Eubacteriales bacterium | reverse complement strand
AGTATGGTCCGTATGTAGAGGTATTAAAACCGGAATCATTAAGAGAAGAATTGAAAAACTGTATTAAGAATATGAATAAGAAATATGGATAAAATATCCCGTAAACAAGGCTATTTACAGTAGTAGGTAGTCTTGTTTTTTTACCTTAAATGGTTATAATAGTTATTTATAAAAAGTTTGTAGAAATCATCTACTGACTGAAATATTGTTTAAGTTAAATATGATTGATTTATGTAAGAATATTTAGCTTATGGAATAATTTAAAGGAAAGGATAAGATAGTTTGGAAGAATTTGTATTACTAGATCATACATATTTGCCGGAGATGGTGCGGTTATATAAATCAGCGTTTTATGGAGAGCCATGGAATGATGACTGGAGTGATGAAGAACAACTGACGGAGTATGTTAAAGAAAAGTCGGGCGGTTTTCATGCAATAAATTACGGTCTTTTAATAGATGGTAAGCTTGTGGCTATATCAATGGGGCAGATTACGCACTGGTGGGAAGGTACGAATTATGTTTTAGATGAGCTGTGTGTTTCTCCGGATTGTCAGGGAACCGGAATAGGAACGCATTTTATGGAGTTAATAGAAGAGGATCTTAAGAAACGTGACGTAAAAGGCATTTTTTTGCAGACGGATAGTGACAAGCCGGCTTATAAGTTTTATCATAAGAATGGATTTAAGGATGTATCAGAACATGTAAGTTTATTTAAGGGCTTTTGAACGGAAGTGGCGTAGTTAAAAGAGTCTGATTAGTTTTAAGGAGGATTATAATGAAAGCAGCAGTTGTTTATTATTCAATGTTAGGTAATTCAGAAATGGTGGCTGAAAGTATAGCCGGAAAGTTAAATGCGGATGTTATCAGAATTGAGCCGGATAAGGCTTATCCGGATAAAGGAGCCAAGAAATTTCTATGGGGCGGTATGAAAGCTGTTATGGGTGAAATGCCTGTTTTGAAGCCTTATCAATTCGACGCAGATACATACGACACAGTTATAATCGGATTTCCTGTCTGGGCAAGCCGTCCGGCTCCGCCGATTATGACATTTCTAAATGACGAAAAGGACAAGTTAAAGGGCAAAAAAATAGCTGTCTATGCATGCCAGAGTGGTAACGGTGCCGAGAAGGCATTTGAGAAAATAAAGAGTATTACAGGTAATGAAGATTTTGATGCAGAGCTTATTCTGATAGACCCAAAGACTAATGTTAATGCCGAGAATGAAACAAAGATAACAGAGTTCTGCAAAAAGCTTGAAGCTTAAAGGGACGGCGATACAGAATGGTGAGGATATAAATGGAAAACAATAATAAGACAATGATCGGTTCCATACTGATCATTTTAGCGGGATGCTTTTGGGGAAGTATGGGGATATTTGTAAGAAAACTTGGAACATATGGTTTCAGTTCAATACAGATTGTTTCAATCCGTGTGACTTTAGCGGCTATTATTTTTGCGTTGGTCCTGTTAATAAAGGACCGTAAGGGATTTAAGATTATACTTCGGGATATGCCGTTATTTCTAGGACTTGGATTTGGCAGCATCCTGTTTTTTACTGTATGCTATTTTACGGCTATCACGATGATGTCTCTTTCAACTGCGGCTATTTTGCTCTACACTTCGCCTGTGTGGATCATGCTCATGTCCGTATTATTCTTTCATGAAAAGCTTAACGGAAGGAAGCTGATAGCTCTTGCTCTTGCATTTGCGGGATGTGTATTGGTTTCAGGGATTTCAGGAGAAGGAATGACATTGACAGGATTGCTGGTAGGACTCGGCTCAGGGATTGGATACGGATTATACAGCATTTTAGGTACAATAGCATTACGGAGATATTCGCCATATACAGTTACAACTTATACATTTATATTTGCAGCAGTAGGTTCATGGATTATATGCCGCCCGGCGGATATGCTTGATAAGTTTTTAAGCGCAGCAGATATTGGATATTTGTTAATCTTTTGCTGTTTAACCGCTTTGATCACAGCGGTGATCCCCTTTCTTTCATATACTCTTGGACTATCAAGTGTGGAAGCAAGCAGAGCAGGGATAATTGCAACGGTTGAGCCTATGGTAGCGACAATGATCGGAATAGTTGTGTTTTCTGAACCGCTGACACTTATGTCAGGATTGGGAATTGTTCTTATATTGTCAGCGGTAGTTGTTCTGAATCTGATATAGTTGACAGCTAATAAATTATCAATTAAACTTTAAAGGATATCAATATAAAGAGGTGTAAAATAATGACAAAAAAATTTATCAAAACAATACTTATGACTACCGGAATGGTTTCTATGCTTGCACTTACAGGCTGTGGAGGAGCCGATTCTTCTGAATCTGCTGATAAAACCACAGCAGATGACGGTTCTTCTGAGGCTGCAGGCGAAGCTGATGCATCTGCAGAGAATGAGACTTCAGCATCAGGTTATTCATTTTCAGGAAAGAGCTTTGTAATCACTCTTTATCCTGAGGTGGCGCCTATAACATGTGCTAATTTTGAGAAGCTGGTAGGAGAGAATTTCTATAACGGACTTACCTTCCACAGAGTTGTAGATGCATTCATGGCTCAGGGCGGTGATCCAGAAGGCAATGGTACCGGTGGAAGTGGTGAGACGATCAAAGGTGAATTTGCATCAAATGGAGTAGAGAATAGAATATCGCATCAGCGTGGTGTTATATCAATGGCAAGAAGTATGGATCCTGACAGTGCATCAAGCCAGTTCTTTATCTGCTATGCGGACTGTACGTTTTTAGATGGAGATTATGCTGCATTTGGTGAGGTTACGGAGGGAATGGAGGTTGTTGACGGATTCCTTGAGGTGCCTCGTTCATTTGGAGGTGACGGAGCAGTTTCTTCTCCTGATGATGCTATAATAATGGACAAGGTTGAAATGATAGATCCTGATGATAACGGTAATCCGAGAGTTAAGGTTACAATGAAGTGACGATGTAAGATAACTTAGAGTTTATTTAGACTTGAGATCAGGCATTTAGTTTTTTGTGTAGTGATTTTGAAATGATATATCAGATTGTGGGAGGGTATAAATGAACGAAAACATTTATAAGAGAAATGAATTATTGGCTCAAAAGGTTATAAAGGGATTGGAATCACGTAATATGTCCGGATACTATGCTGCTGATAAGGAGGAGGCGCTTAAGAAGGCTCTTGAGCTTATTCCTGAAGGAAGCAGTGTCACAATGGGCGGCGCTATGAGTGCGCATGAGATCGGACTGGTTAAGGCATTAAAATGTGATAAGTATAATTTTATAGACCGGGATGCAGAGCAGGACAAGCGCGTTGCTATGCTTAAGGCTTATGACGCGGATGTATTTATTGCAAGTGCCAATGCCATAACCGAAGATGGTGTTATGGTCAATATTGACGGTAATTCTAATAGGGTATCGGCTATTGCGCAGGGACCGAAGAAGGTTGTTTTTATTGTAGGTATGAATAAGGTCTGCGATGATGTTGATGGCGCGATGAAGAGAGCAAGAAATGTTGCAGCTCCGATCAATGCGCAGAGATTCGGTTTATCAACCCCATGCGCTAAGACCGGTTCATGCATGAACTGTAAATCGCCTGATACAATATGCTGTCAGTTTCTTATTACAAGATACTCAAGACATGAAGGCAGAATACACGTGATTTTAGTAAATGATAATCTTGGATTCTAGGAGTAATTTCATATGTCGGATGCAAGCAGAGATAATAACGTTATCAACAGAATAACAGGCTTTATTCTGGTCGTTATATCAATTGCCATTTTCATAGGTTTTTTCAAAATTGTGAGGATGGGAAGATATAAAGATGATTCAGTTAAGATAACAGGGAGATACGATGTAACCTTTAATGGTGAGGTTTATGAAGATGTAGATCTTGCAACTAAGCAGTTTCCGTCCATTAAAAAGGGAGACCATGTTACCTATTCTTTTGTTATGCCTGATTATTATGTGGACGATGCGGTTCTGACGATCTACTTGGATCATGCTGCTGTAAAGATATATTATGATGATGAACTTGTTTACGAGAAGGGAAGTCCTAAAAGCAGGATGCTTGGTTATGGTAATGTCAGTATTCCGCTCCCTGATGATTATAAAGGTATAAATGTCAGAGTTGAGATTGACGCAATAGAGAATGAGGGATTGTCCTCTCTTTCACAGCCGGTCATCAATAATGCGAGGACGCTGCTGCACAATTATAATGTGGACTTAAGTCTGTATCTTGTTATCGATATAGCGATAGTTATGTTATGCATTACCATTGTGTTGTTGTCATTTATATTCTCAAGGCTTTTGCCTGCCCTGCGGCATCTGGCATATTTTGGAATGGCATTTTTCCTTATGGGACTATACGAGCTCTGCAGCTATGATATGCTCAAGATATTCTCTGACAGTCTGGTCTTTCGAGGTTATCTTGAATATTCTTCCTTGTATTTGGGACCGTTTTTCCTCACACTGTATTTTTATAAAGAATTTTTCAGGCATGAAACTGAATTGATAAGAAAAATATACAGAGTGATCCTTGTGTTGCAAGGGGTATTTCCGGTTGTTGCATTCACACTTCATTTTACGGATATTATGCATTTGCCGGAAGTGTTGACTGTGTGTCATGTTTTGCTTCTGACTAATGTTGTTACTGTTTTGGTGGTGCTGATACGGCGAGTTCTTCGTAAGGATAATACCCATAGATATATGGTCTTTGGTCTTATTATTTTGATATTGCTTTCAATAGCGGATATGGTAAGGTTTAATCTGTATATCAGACTGATGCGTGAGAAGATGCATGGTTATGTAAGTTATCTTTTAGTCGGTTTCTTCCTGTTTCTTATCGCTATGATCATAGATTTCTTTGTAAATCAGCGGAAAAGGCTTTATAAGGCGGCTCATGCTGAGGCTATGGCAAAGCTTGCTCTTATAGATATGATGACGAATCTTGCTAACCGTCGCGGATGCGAGAATGCTTTTGATGCTATAAGAAAGAATAATAAGATATTTGGAATTATTTGTATAGATATTAATTTTCTTAAGCTTACAAATGATAAGTATGGTCATCAGGAGGGAGATAAGCTATTAGTGGACTTTGCCGGATTGTTGACTTCGGCGTGCGAGGGTATGGAATGTACTGTTGGAAGGATGGGCGGAGATGAATTCACAGTAATAGTTCCCGAGGCGGATAATGAAAAGCTTGAGTCTATTATTGAAACACTTAATGCTAAACGGGATGAAATAAATGTTTCAAGAACGCCTATGCCTATAAGCTTTGCGTATGGCTTTTGTTTGAGTGATGATGCAGAATTAGAGGGACACACGGGTACAGGAGATATTGTGGAGCTTGTTTATCAGATCGCAGATGAGAGAATGTATCAGAATAAGGTTGCGATGAAAGCCAGAAGAGAAGATGTCAGCGACGGCGTATAGGTTGATGATTGCAGATATTTATCGATACAGCATAAAGATAGGAATATATTATACGAGAAGAAGGCAGGGATTAAAATTCCTGCCTTCTTATTATATCGGATTTCAAATAAGTGGACTATGTTATTTGTCAAAAACGTCCGGTATTTGAAACCCGTTGTATTGTTTAAAGAGTTTTGAGTAATAATTGTATCTAGGTTCCTTACGCTTTCGGTATCTCAGTCAAGACTCGCTCGCGAGTCTTGCGCGCCGGATTCGGGTCTGCTTTAGCAGACTCACTTCCTATTCGAATCCGT
>OMSZ01000161.1 GCA_900313855.1 uncultured Eubacteriales bacterium | reverse complement strand
TTCCGCTTGTTCTGCTTGTGCTGATATTTATTGCAATGATAGCAGTAAGGATAGCCGACTCGGAGATGGGAGAGATTGCAGGCTTTGTAAGCCGCGGAATCGGCAGGGAAAAACTTATATTAATGTATGTCATACAGTATCTGGTCATCTGTGCCGTGACATTTATTCCGGGGCTTTTATTGGGATTTGTGAGCGGCAGGCTTGCTGCCGGAGTCGATGATTTTCTGGGCTTTAAGATAAGTGGGGGTATAAGCACTAAAGTATATTCATTTACTTGGCAAATGATTCCTGCGGCGATCATAAGCCTTTTACTGTCAGCATTTGTAATGGTTATTCCGATAGCCGTCAAGTCGAATGGAACACTTGTGGATCATAAGGAAAGGAAAACACGGGATTCAAATAAACCATTGTGGGAGAAATATTTCTTTGATGTGGTATTGCTTATTGTTTCCGTGTATCTTCTCCACAATTATAACAGGCAGTTGGAAATGCTGCCGCAAGCGGTGCTAAACGGCGACAGCATTGACCCGATGATATTTGCGGACGCAACGATTTTTCTCGTGGCAGCGGGACTTATTATTTTACGTGTTATTTTCCTGATTATAGGGTTGATTTATAAATTATCCGGAGAAAGACTTTCGCCTGCCGTGTATGCGGGAATGCTACAGATATTGCGGACGAGAAAACGGTCGGGAATCGTGTCGGTATTCATGGTGATCACGGTTGCTATGAGTATTTTCAATGCAAACATGGCAAGGACCATAAATGCCAATAATGAGGCAAGATTAAGGCTTGATCTCGGAGCGGACTATATTGCAAAGGAACATTTTGAACTAAAGATAAAAGGCATGCAGCCGCCACAGACATGGAAATATATTGAGCCTGATCCGGCACTGTATGAGACTTTGATTAAGGAAACCGGGCTTTTGCGATATACGAAGGTAATAAAAGACGAGAATACCGAGGCGAGAAACGGCTCTAAGGTAATCAAAAATGCTGTCCTTATGGGAATTAATACAAAAGAATTCGGAATGACAGCAAATATGAAGGAGGATGAAGGCGGGGAACATTGGTACAATTACCTGAATGCGATGGCCTCCTCTACAGATGGTTGTGTTGTGTCGCGTAATCTTGCCGATGCTCTGGAGCTTAAGGTGGGCGATACATTTACATATTCGAGAACCGCTCCGGTTGATTCGGTTGGAATATATGCAAGTGCGGTAGGGAGAGTTGCCGCAATAGTTGATGTATGGCCGGGTTATGAGAAGTATAGTTACAGCTATAACGAAGATGGAAAGCTTGTCTGTAATGAACAGTATCTTGTCGTGGCTAATTACGGAACGGTTGTTAATACGTTCGGTGTCACGCCGTATGAGGTGTGGATGAGTAAAGCTGCCGGTAAGGATTCTGATGAGAAGAACACATCATTTATAACTTCTGAAATGATAACAGGAGAAGCGGTTTGTTCGGGAAAAACAGATGATGGCGCGGGCATTAGGGACAGCATAGAAAAAATGATGTCGGGAACAAACAGACATCTTGACGGTTTCTATAGTAGTGAGGCTGATATAAGGGAGATGAAAAGCTCTGCACTTGTGCAGATAACCAACGGGCTGTTTACTGTTGATTTCCTTGTTTCGCTGTTCCTTTGTGTGCTTGGTTTTATGATATATTGGATATCTTCAATAAGGGACAGGGAAATGTTGTTTGGAATATACAGGGCAATGGGAATAACATTTAATGAGATAGAGAAAATGTTATTCATCGAGCAGGCATTTCTGACGATTGTGTCAGTCATTGCAGGTGCAGTATCGGGCGTGGCAGCTACCATACTTTTCGGTAGGCTGTTTGCGGTTGTGTATCTGCCGAAAAAACATAGCCTGCCAATTGAAAATGTTACGGCAATGTCGGATATGGTAAGACTGTTTGCGATACTTGCATTTGCGGTTGCCGTATGCATGGTGATAATAAGACGGATAGTAAAAAGACTTAATGTTGTCATGGCACTTAAACTTGGAGAGGATTAAGGTGGAGAAAGTAGAGATATTATGCTAAGAGTGGAACATGTGAACAAAGAATTTCATATAGGTGGGCAGACGATAGCGGTTCTTAATGACGTTAATATGGAGCTTTACGATGGAAAGCTTATTATGATAATGGGAAGGTCGGGCTCAGGTAAGACCACGCTGCTTAATCTTATGAGTACGTTAGATGAAGCCACATCAGGAGAGATATGGTTTGAGGATAGAGCCTATTCGTCTTTGAACCTGCACGAAAAAGAAAAGCTTAGAAGATATGAGATGGGATTTGTATTTCAGTCGGTGGCACTTATCCCTGTTATGAATGCGTATGAAAATGTTGATTTCGGTTTGCGGACAGCAGGAATAAAGGATAACCGGGGAGAAATGGTACGTGAGGCATTAGACAGTGTAGGACTGTCCGACAGAATGAAACATATGCCTGGCGAGCTTTCCGGTGGTGAGCAACAGAGGGTTGCGATTGCTAGAGCTTTCGCCCATCGTCCGAAGATTATATTTGCCGATGAGCCGACAGGTGCACTTGATACGGCAGGCGGTATAAGGGTGGTGCTGCTCTTTAAGGAGTTGATTGAAAAATATGGAATTACTGTTGTTATGAGTACGCATGATACCGGACTTGCAGAGCTTGCAGACGTTGTGTACGAGCTTTAATTCGGAAAGGAGCACATAATGAAACCTTTGATTAAATGTGACAGCCTTGTCAAGATATATAAGACCAAAGACCTTGAGGTGATGGCGTTGCAGGGGCTTGACCTTGAGATAGAAAAAGGTGAGCTTATGGCAATTGTCGGAAAGTCCGGTAGCGGTAAGTCAACATTGCTGAAAATACTTGGAGGGCTTGAAAGAGCAAGTGCCGGAAAGGTTATGTTTGAAGATGTGTGTTTAAATGAGCTGTCAGAAAAGGAGCTTTCCGCATTTCGCAGTGAGCGGATAGGTTTTGTGTGGCAGAAAAGTACAGACAATCTTCTGCAATATCTTACAGCAGCACAAAATGTTGCCATGCCGCTTGCATTTTCGGGAGTGAGTGAAAAGGAAAGAAATGAGCGAGCACATTTACTGCTTGATATGGTAGGTCTTTCGGATAGATATAACAGCTATCCGTTTATGCTTTCAGGTGGCGAACAGCAGAGAGTGGCGATTGCAATAGCACTTGCGAAAAATCCGGATATACTTTTGATGGATGAGCCTACAGGGGCGGTAGATGGAAAAACGTCTGAAAGATTGCAGGAGCTTTTCAGAAAGCTTAATGAGGAGCAGGGTATAACAATAATAATAGTAACCCATGATGTGAGGCTTGCAGATAATGTTGACAGAATGGTAATGATATCTGATGGTAAGATAAGTACGGAAAGGCTGCTTGACGGAGAATACGCCGTGCTTGATAAAGCAGGCAGAGTGCGGCTTTCAAAGGAACTTCGTGAGGCTGTCGGAATCACATCTAGCAGAGTAAAGCTTGAGTTTGATAACGGAAAGCTTATTATTGAACCGGAATAATTATTTTTAGTGAGATAAAGGAGGTCAGTTCATGAAAAGACTAACAGCTATAATGCTTATTGTTTGTATGATACTTATCGGATGTGGGAAAAAAGATGTTGTTACGGACTATGGTGACCGTACGGACAGTAATACGTCAGGTGATGAAAAAACAGTTGCAAACAATGAATCTTCTTCCGGTGCTTTGGAAAAACAGACGGGGCAGGAAAAAACGGGTCTTGCCGGGAAATTAGGGACTTCACATGTCAGTTGGGAAGACCAGCTAGAGACTGAGGGCAGGGCTGTTGAGGTTAAGGTGGAATATGATGTGCCGGATGCCGACAGGCTTGGTGTGTATCGGTTCAGGAAAATCAATGATGACGGCACCCGCGAGAAATTGATAGTCGATAATATATTTGGAGATAGTGCTAGGAAAATTGAAAGGTTATCCGATATTGATGCCGGTTTGTCTGATAAACTTATTAACGGACAGACATATTCATGGCTTGTTGCTAAATGTGTAAGCATTATTTCACTAGATCAGAATGATGGGAATACTTTGGAGAATGGCGGAGAAAGTGGTTTGGAAACGGATATGTATTCCAAACTTCTCGGGCAGTTTGAAAGAAAAGATAATGAGGGCAATGTAATGTATTATCTTCATTGGTATATGGGAAAATATGAGAACGTTGATTGTGCATTGCTATATGGTTATTCCTACAGTACAGAAACAGAATATATCAGCTTTTGTCCGTTGATGCCCGCAGATTATATTGGTGTTTCTGACGTCAATGCTGTTATATCTGATTGTGATTATATCGATGGTGGGGGAGATACGGAAAATGCAGGTAATACTGTGGTCAATTTGAATAGTGATATAAAGAATCTTTATGATGTATCTGATGGTGAGCTGATTTTAAAGGCAGAGGATTTTCTTGCTGATAAATTGGATATTACGACATATGATGGGGAGCTGTCATTTAATCTTGGGGATTGCATTTGTGATGGGTTATATGGACTTGAAACAAAAGGCAGAACAGAAATGTTGTTTGTTGATATGAAGGATAAAGGATATGATTATGATGTTAAAGAAAAGGACGGTTATGCCCTGTATTTAAACAGCAGGTTTTCAGGACTTCCGGTTGCAATGATAACGGATAAATTGAATGGCTATAAGGAAGGAATGTGCAAATATAATCTGTATAATGCAGGTGAAATGAAGATCACATCAAAGGGATTATATTCCTTTGATATAACAAGACAGATGGATGTGCAGGAGGTTCTAAGTGATGATACTCCAATTTTAACTGCGGATAATATTCTGGCAAGCTTTGAAAATGCCATACCTAAAGCAGTAAAGGATGATGCATTTGCCAATATCCGTCATATGGTTTTTGATAAGACTATGTTAGTTTATTATCCTGTTGAATCACCTGAAAAGAATGGCGATTACACATATATTCCCACGTGGGTATTTTGCGGGCATGATTCGGGCAGCAATAATTTTGCTATATATATTAACGCGATTGACGGTTCACTTGCAGGTGTGGAGTAGAACAGATACATTTATATTGTATATAACTGTAGTATAGGATAATGTATTAGTTGAGGATGGTGTAGTTGAATGAAAATGAGTAATGCTAATATAATAATATCATTTATTCTTATC
>OMSZ01000021.1 GCA_900313855.1 uncultured Eubacteriales bacterium | reverse complement strand
TTTTTACTATTTGTTTTTAGCAGTAGAAATCTGGGAAATGATGATAGCAATAAACATTATCACACAACCGATAATTTCACGTCCGGTTAAGAATTCATTAAGGATGATGGCAGAGGATAATACCGCGAATACCGATTCCATGCACATAAGAAGTGATGCTATGGTAGCTTCCGTATATTGCTGTCCGATTATCTGAAAGGTATAGGCGATGCCGCAGCTCATTATTCCTGAATAAAGAAGTGGTTTTCCTGCTGCAAGTATGTCAGTTATCACCGGAGTTTCAAAAATGAACATCATTATGATCGAAATACCTCCGCCGACAAAGAACTGCAGGCAGGAAAGCAGAGTGCCGTCCACCTCCCTGGAGAATTTCTCAACACAAAGAATATGAATTGCGTAGAAAAATGCACACAAAAGCGCTAAGAAATCACCTCTGTTGATCTCGAATGTCTGTCCCGGCTTTATACATAGAAAATACGTTCCGATAAATCCGCAAACCACGCATATCCAGGTAATCAACGGAACCCTTTTTCTAATAAACAATCCTATTATCGGTACGAAGAACATATATAGTGATGTTATAAATGCAATCTTTCCCGCAGTTGAATAGTAGAAGGCAAACTGCTGAAAATTACTGGCAACGAAAAATACAAGTCCTAAGACTATTCCATAACGCAAAGCCTTTTTCGTAAAAATGTTCTGACGCTTTGCCGGATTGTCGGTACCTTTCGTATTGCCGGTTGTAACCTTGTTGTTATTGCTTGTACCTGCATTTTTGTTTTTGCTTTGATCAATGTCTGTACCTGAAGCTTTGCCTGGAATAGCGTCGTTGCTCATTCCGGTTTTTCTACGATAATACATTTCCCTTATAATAATTATCGGAAGAAGAAACAAGCCTCCCATGACAGTTCTTATTCCGTTGAATGTAAATGCTTCTATTTTCTCCATGCCTAAGCTCTGGGCAACAAAGGAGGTTCCCCATATAAATGCAGTTAAGAGAAGAATGAATACACCTTTTAAACTTGTGGTTTTATGATCGGTATTTCCCATTATTTGACCTTTCGATTGTAATTAAGTATTGATAAATGTCGGAAACTTAACGATAAAAAGTTCGGCTTTCCGACAGCAATATTGACATTGTATAGATAGTTTATCTCTGTGTCAAGACGGGAATTCGGATAAACATTTATACTTGTAAAATATACCATAAACAGTTATACTTGTTTTTGTTATTATCAATGGATAAAAGGATGATTTGCATGAGTTTTTCCTGGGAAAATGAATGGAGATTACAGAATTTAAAAGAGGAATCATATCTTACCAGACATATAATGGATAAAACCCCCGGATGGGTACGCTTTGTGCGGCGTAAGGTTCCTGTGTCTTTGCAGAGGACGTTGGAATCGGCTTTTTGCAAAGCGTTTTTTATGGTGTTTCAAAAGGGAACAGGAATAATAGAAAAGACATACAAAAAGGATGCGCAGAAAAGCACATTTAAGCATTCATCAAAAAAGATGAGGCGCGAAGGCTTTACAGCTGCAGGTGTTAGACGTTTTGACAGGCAGGCAAAATACACGATGGGGAAGAATCTTGCCATCTCCGGTGTTGAGGGACTTGCTCTGGGACTTGCGGGAATGGGTATTCCTGATATTCCGATATTTGTTTCCGTTATGTTAAAGAGCATATATGAGATTGCGATAAGCTTTGGTTTTGGTTATACCTCTCCTCAGGAGAAGCTCTTTATTCTTAATATAATTGATGGGGCGTTGAAGAGTGGAGACGAGCTTCGCAAGAAGAACAAAGAGATTAATAAGCTTATAGAGATTATGGATTCGGAGGAGGAAAGTGGGGATGACGAGTATGTTGTCAGACTTATGATAACAAGGCAGATCGACACCTCCGCAGAAGCGCTTTCAAGAGAGCTGTTATACGGCAAGTTTGTTCAGGGAAAAGCAATAATAGGTATTGTCGGTGGAATGAATGATGTCACATGTCTTAAGAAGATAACAGATTACGCGGTGTTGAAATATAAGAGAAGATTTTTGCTTAAATATATGGAATAGGTTTTGGCAGATGAATAACAGTTACATTAATCTATTAAATGATATGATAGTTCAGGGCAGTGTGGAGAGCAGGGAACATATGTGGTATGTTCAGCAGTATTCGGCAATACTTGCAGAAAGCTATTCAAAGCTCTTTCGTAATTCAAGGATGACAACGGAAAAACAGAAGCTGATAGCATTAGCGGCATCAATTCATGATATTGGCAAGCTTTCGATGCCGGACGGTCTTTTGGATAAAGCAGGGATAATGTCTATGTATGAGTTCTCACTATATAAGAAGCATACGATCAAAGGGGGACAGGTTATCAAGTCTTTATCAAACGGAAGGGACAAGGACTTTGAACGTATATGCTATAACGTATGCGTGTATCATCATGAGAAATATGACGGGAGCGGATATCCTTATGGAATAAAAGCGGATAAGATCCCGGTTGAGGCACAGATTGTTGGGATTGCGGATATTTATGACACGTTGGTGCATCATAATTTTAAGGAAAAGATAGATCCGGGCAGAGCGTTTTATATGATCGTCAATGGGGAATGCGGAGGCATATCTCCCAAAATGGTGCGGTGCCTTGAGGAATGCAGATGGGAATTGGAAGGGGTTTTGTATAAGTCTGCATAATATGATGTTAAAAGATCAGAATGTTATAAAAAGGAGAATGGGTATATGAATATCGGGTTGTTTACGGATACTTATTATCCGGAATTAAATGGGGTGGCCAATTCAGTATTCCTTTTGAAAAAGGAGCTGGAAAAGAGAGGCCATAATGTATATGTGATAACTACCAAGACGCCGGGAGCGCCTGCTAACGAAAAGGGGGTTTTCAGGGTTCCTTCAAAGGCGGTTTCATTTGTTCCCGAAAGAAGATTAGGACTGTTATATCATCCTAAGATCGCATTACAGATTCATAAAATGAAGCTTGATATCATTCATACTAATACCGAGTTTGCGATAGGAATGTTCGGAAGGATCATGGCACATGAGCTTTTTGTCCCGGTAGTGCATACTTATCATACTATATATGAGGACTATGCTCATTATCTTAAGAAGTATATCTCAAGTGATAAGAGAGCAAAGCAGTTTGCCAAAATGTACAGCAAGTTCAGCGTACGCGGCGCAGAGGAACTTATAGTTCCTACAGAGAAGGTTGCGGAGCTGATGAAAAGATATAAGGTTAAGCCTGAGATAAATGTTATCCCTACAGGAATCGATCTTTCAAAATTCCAGAAGTGGGATAGCAGCTATGACAAGGAAAAGCTCAAGGCATCCCTGGGGATTCCAAAGGGTAATAAAGTCGTATTATATCTTGGCAGAGTATCCGAGGAGAAAAACATTGATGAACTGATGGATTATCTCGATGATTATATGGAGGAGCAGGATAAAGTAACATTTCTTGTGGTTGGTGACGGTCCGCATAAGAGTGCTTTGGAAAAGAAAGCCAAAGGCTTGAAGAACAGGAAGCAGATGATATTTGCCGGAGCAAAGCCATGGGATGAGATCAATCATTACTATCAGTTAGGTGACGTGTTTGTGTCTTCATCAACGAGCGAGACGCAGGGGCTGACTTACATTGAAGCGCTGGCTTCCGGAGTGCCTGTGGTTGCGAGAAAGGATCCCTGTCTTGACGGAGTTTTGTTTAACGGGGAAAACGGTTATGAGTTTGAAGACGAGCAGTCATTTGTATCGGGGATTAATGCGGTTCTTTGGAATGGCGAGCATATAGATTATAGAAGTAAGGCGTTACAGAGCGTGGAAAAGTTTTCTACCGAACAGTTTGCAGCAAAGGTTGAGAACATTTACTATCACGTAACGAAGAACCATAGAAATATGCTTATCAGGATGGCTAATAAGGTTGCCGGTAAGATAGGGTATGAGAGAACGGGCGTTAAACCGCTTGGCGGAGATATGGCAATGATCCTCGGTAATTCCGATATGGATGCGAGCAGGCTTGCTCTCTGCCTTAAGAACCTTGATAAGCTTTCATACAGTGATGCCGTCAAATTAGTGGATACCTCCTTAGAGCAGGGAATAACAATGTATGATCTTGCTCCGAATTACGGCAATGGACGCTGTGAGGAGATGTTTGGCAGGGTTATAACCGAGAACAAGGGCATGCGGCAGCGTATGAGAATACAGACAAAATGCGGCAGCTACAACGGATATTATGATCTGTCGGGCGCGCACATTTTATCTTCTGTCGAAGACAGCTTGAGAAGATTGCAGGTTGACTGTATTGATATATTATTGCTCGGGAAACCTGATTACCTTATGGATGTCAATGAGGTGGCTGATACTATTAACCAATTGCAGAAAAGCGGTAAGGTGAGACAGTTCGGGCTGAGTCATTTTGATGCGGAGCAGATGGCGCTTTTGCAGTCGGCGTGTAAGGAAACATTTCTTATCAACAGATTCTCGTGCGGGGTAGCATCGGGTGAGGTGATTGATGAATCACTTAAGCTTGTTGACAGATGTGGTCTGTTCGAAGTTACTGTTCAGGCAACGGATGCGCTTCCGGGGGATTTTCTATCAGAGGATACTAAGAAGGTTTTGGCGTCACTTTCGGATGAGTATAAGGTGTCCGATAAAGCGATAGCGATCGCATGGACTATGCGGCATCCGGCTAAGCTTCAGGTTGCTGTAGATGTTACTGATATCGAAGATATTAAGAGTATTTGTGAGGCGTCAGGAGTCAATCTGACGAGAAAAGAGTGGTATGAAATTTACTTTACAATTACGGGGAAACATGATAGAGTTCTTAACTAGCATGGTATTAAAAAGGAGAATAATATGAAGAAAAATATCGTAAAAGGACTTGCCGGAATATGCGTTTTAGCAATGCTTACCGGTTGCGGCGGCAACTATGTTAAGCTTGGGGAGTATAAAGGAATTGAGGCAGAAAAGGTTATCTGCGAAATAAGTGACCAGGAGGTCAAAGATGCCGTTGAGGAAATGATGTATGATTATGTTACTTATGATGAGGTGACGGATCGTGCGGCAGTAGATGGTGACATGGTTAATGTTGACTATGTTATAACCAAGTTTGATGGTAAGCCTTATGAGTCAGATACCTCCGATGATGAGGATAGTGATGAGTCTGAGGCCTCTGATGATGAGGAAGAGGTTGAAAGTGATGATCCGTATTCGGGATATGAGGAGGATGTTGTTTTAGGTGAAGAATATATCTATCCTGAAATAGAGAAAGCCCTTGTGGGAATGAAAAAGGGAGAGAAGAAAACGGTTTCTGTCACATTTACTGACGATTACGCTGATGAGGATGCGGTAGGAAAAACCGGAGAATTCGAAGTAACGCTTAACAGTATTTCGGTTGAGAATACACCTGAATATAATGATGAATTTGTCAAGGAAAAGCTTGAATATAATAGTGTTGCAGAGTATGAGACTGCTTTGAAGGAACAGCTTTTACAGGAAAAGGAAGACGAATATAAGTCAGAAAGCGTTTCGCAGATAATGCAGAAGATTATTGATAATTCAACATTTTCGGGATATGACAAGAAAATGTATTCTGATTGTGAGGAAGAATATAACAGCGGTAATGAACAGATGGCTGCCATGTATGGCATGGAGCTTTCCGCTTATGAGGAGCTTATTGGAATCGATGATGCGTCAAAGAAGGAGGATATTCTTGCTATGGTGCATGAGCATCAGGTGGTAGAGGCTATCGCAAAAGCCGAGAATATCTCTGTCTCTGATGATGATGTGAATGAGTTTGTCGAAGGTGTATATGAGGACTATGAATATGATTCGGCAGAGGATTTTATTAAGGATTATGGAATGGATTATCTAAAATATTATCTGACCT
>OMSZ01000067.1 GCA_900313855.1 uncultured Eubacteriales bacterium | reverse complement strand
TTAATTGCATCGTAAGGACATCAAACAACAGAATTAATCATATTGATCAACTTCTCATATTATACTACACGATAGAATATTTGCATATTAAAAAATACAATCACAACCATCAAACTGTCTGTTATTATTCCTGCATGCATGATATAATATGAGCACTTAGCGAATTCGAAGAATGAGCTTAGTGCGAGTAATGCTTTAGTATAATATGAGCACTTAGCGAATTCGAAGAATGAGCTTAGTGCGAGTAATGCTTTAGTATAATATGAGCACTTAGCGAATTAGAAAAAGGAAAGATAAATGAACTCAGATAAAAAACAATTATTCAGACAACTCTTTAAGATAGTAACCCCGATAGCATTCCAGTATCTGATGTCTTCGCTTGTCACCGCATCAGACGCCTTCATGCTCGGTTTTTTGGATCAGGACAGCCTTGCCGCTGCTTCACTTGCAGGACAGATTGCATTTGTATTCTCTCTGTTTTTCGGAGCCTTTGTATTCGGACTGACTGTTCTTGCGGCTCAATACTGGGGAAAAGGGGACGTAGCAACAGTACGTAAGGTTCTTGCCATAACAATGAGATACACTCTTTTTGTAGGGCTGTTATTTACGCTCGCAACCTTCTTTATTCCTGAGAAGATAATGTACTTTTTCACAAAAGATCCGGTACTTATCGCCGATGGGGCAAGATATCTTCAAACCGTAGCACTTTCATATATACTTGGCGGATTCTCGCAAGTCTACTTCGGAATTATGAAAATATGCGATAAGGCATCACTAAGCTCTCTTATCGGCTCGCTTGCGGTTGTGGTTAACATAATATTGAATGCCTGCTTCATCTTCGGTCTGGGACCATTTACAAAAATGGGCATAGCCGGTGCGGCACTTGCAACTGTTTTGGCAAGGGTTTTTGAATGCCTATTTGTCCTTGTTATGATATTGATGAAAAAATGCATATCTTTTAGCATAAAAGAACTATTCATAACCTTAGACAAAACACTTGTCAAAGATTATTGGAAATACACTCTTCCTCTGCTTATCAATCAGTTAGGCTGGGGCGGCGGTGTCACCATGTACTCCGTTATAATGGGGCATCTTGGTTCTGATGCTACAGCAGCCAACTCCATAGCAAGTATCGTCAGAAGTATGATAGCAAGTCTTTGCTGGGGTATCGCTTCAGGTGTCGGAATCATCATCGGCGGCATGCTTGGCAGAAATGAGCTTGATAAAGCAAAGAAAGCCGGAGGCATATTCGTACGCTTCTCAATATTGATAGGCGCAGGCTCCGGCATTGTGATCCTTATTCTCACACCATTTATCTTAAAGGTTGTCACATTAACTCCGCAGGCGCACGAGTACCTGAAATACATGATGTTCATGGCTGCTTACTACATAATCGGCAACTCACTTAATTCAACCATTATATCAGGCATCTTCCCTGCAGGCGGCGATACAAGGTTTGGTATGATATGTGATGTCATAACCCTATGGTGTGTTGTCGTTCCGCTTGGCATGCTGTCTGCTTTCATATTGAAGCTGCCTGTGCTTGTGACGGCATTTATCCTCACATTGGATGAGTTCGTCAAGCTTCCCGCAGTCTATCACCATTACATGAAATACGGCTGGGTTAAGAATATAACGAGAGAAAAACAATCATGATCGATCAGATTGGAGGACCAATATGGATTTCATAAGACAGTTAGATTCCGATATATTAGTATTTATTCAGGAGCATATTCGGAATGCTTCCCTATCAAAATTTTTCATACCGGTCACACATCTCGGTGACTGGGGACTTATCACGATACTTGCAATTATATTGCTGCTTATGACCCCGAAACACCGACGCACAGGTTTCATGTGCATATTGGGACTTTTACTTGACGCGCTGCTTATAAATCTGATCATCAAGCCCGCTGTCGGACGTATGCGCCCGTATGACGTTATAGAGAATTTCATGGCGATCGTGCCTTTATTTGAGGACAAATCCTTTCCGTCAGGTCATACTGCCGCCGCATTCGTCGTCGCAGTTATCATTTATAAAACCATGCCAAAGCGATATGGCATATTTGCGCTCATTCTGGCTTGTCTTATCGGAATTTCACGGATGTATGTAGGCGTTCATTATCCTACTGATGTTCTCTGTGCCGCGATCATCGGCTCATTGATGGGATTATTAACCGTAAAAATCTATTCTTCTATCGAGGAACATTTTACCAAACGCAAAAGAACTAAAAAATGATGCCTGTAAGTCCTCATAAAATCTGTTCTGCAAAACTTTATTAAAAGCCCCTTTTATAACTTATTTTCTTATTGAGAAAATCGCCAAAATTTGATATGATATTGTTATGTTTTATTGCCATTAAAATTACGAGAAACGATGTGGCAATATCTTTTTTATCACATCTACAAGGAGGATAATCTATGGGGAAATTAAATGCTGCTGCAGTAGCAAAAATTGATGAAATCTGTGCCCGTTACAAGGATGAAAGAACACCGCTTATGATGATCTTAAGTGACATCCAGAACGAGTACGGATACATTCCGCTAGAGGTTCAGGAGATTGTTTCGAAGCATACCGGCATTCCTGTAGCGGAGATTTACGGGGTTGTTACATTCTATTCATTCTTTTCACTCACTCCAAAGGGGAAATACGTTATCGGCTGTTGTCTCGGAACAGCGTGCTATGTCAAGGGAGCCCAGCAGGTCATTGACCGTTTTTCTGAAATCCTGCATATAGGTCCCGGCGAAACTACCGAAGATGGATTATTTACATTAGATGCACTTCGCTGCATCGGCGCGTGCGGAATTGCTCCGGCAGTTTCGATCAACGGCAAGGTATACCCGAAGATGACAGTTTCTCAGGTCAATGAAGTAATCTCTTCATACCTGATCGCAGAAGAAAAGAAACAGGAGGTGAATGCATAATGATAGATACAGTTGAAATGTTAGAAAAGCGCACATCTACCTGTTCAAAGTGTTTTGAGGACAAGCTTCTTGGCAACGACGGTAAGCGCCATATCGTTATCTGTGGAGGAACAGGCTGCCTGTCAAACAACTCCAAGGAGATCAAGAAGAAATTCGAAAAACGTCTTGAGGAAAAGGATGTTTCCTACAAGACAACGGTTAATATAGTAGGCTGCTTTGGTTTCTGCTCACAGGGACCATTTGTAAAGATATATCCTGAAGATACCCTGTATCGTCTGGTCACGATCGATGATGTTACCGAAATCGTTGATTCGGATATAGTAAATGATACCATTGTCGAAAGACTTCTCTATGAAGATCCGACAACCGGTAAGAAGGTAAGCAAGCAGGATGATATTAACTTCTATAAGAAACAGCACAGAATAGCTCTTCACGGCTGTGGCGAGATCAATCCCGAGGATATTACGGAAGCTCTTGGAATGGGGGCCTTCCTCGGACTTAAGAAAGCACTTTCCATGTCAAGGCAGGAAGTCATTGACGAAGTATTGGCTTCAGGTATCCGCGGACGTGGCGGCGCCGGTTTCCCTTCAGGAAGGAAATGGCAGTTTGCCTATGACATAGATAACGAAGAAAAATATGTTGTATGTAACGGCGACGAAGGTGACCCGGGTGCATTCATGGATCGTTCAATATTAGAAGGTAATCCTCTTAGTGTTATAGAGGGAATGATGATCGCCGGATATGCGATAGGCGCCAAGAACGGTTATTTCTATGTTCGTGCAGAATACCCTATCGCTGTAAGCCGATTAAAAACTGCAATTAAACAGGCTGAGGACATGGGACTTCTTGGAGACAACATTTTAGGTACCGGCTTCTCGTTCCGTTGTCATTTAAGACTCGGAGCAGGTGCATTTGTTTGTGGCGAGGAAACTGCATTGCTCAACTCTATCGAGGGCAAGCGCGGTAATCCAAGACCAAGACCGCCTTTCCCTGCTGTTAAAGGCTTGTGGGGACAGCCAACCGTTATCAACAATGTCGAGACTCTTGCCTGCATACCTTACATATTAAGAGAAGGCGCTGCCGAATTCTCTAAGGTTGGAACAGAGAAATCCAAAGGCACCAAGGTGTTCGCATTAGGTGGTAAGGTCAATAATGTCGGTCTTGTAGAGGTTCCTATGGGAACAACCTTAAGAGAACTTATATATGATATAGGCGGCGGAATTCCGGACGGCAAAAAGTTTAAGGCTATTCAGACCGGTGGTCCTTCCGGCGGATGTCTTACCGAAGAATTCCTTGACGAACCGATTGATTTTGACAACCTTGTTTCTAAGGGTTCAATGATGGGTTCAGGTGGTGCCATTGTAATGGACGAAGACAACTGTATGGTTGATGTAGCCAAGTTCTACATGGAGTTCATATGTGATGAATCCTGTGGTAAATGCTCACCCTGCCGTATCGGTACTAAGAGAATGCTTGAGATCCTGACAAGAATAACAGAAGGTCAGGGAACTATGGAGGATCTTGATGAGCTTGAGGAATTAAGCGCTACCGTTAAAACGAACTCCCTCTGTGCATTAGGACAGACCGCTGCCAACCCTGTAACCTCTACTCTCACACATTTCCGTGATGAGTATATTGCACATATCGTTGACAAGAAATGTCCGGCTCACGTCTGCAAGAATCTTATGGAATACCATATTAATCCTGACAAATGTATCGGCTGCGGCATGTGTGCCAAGGGTTGTCCTACCGACTGTATCAAGCGCACTGATTATATTCCGGAAGGTCATAAGCTTGCATCCTTTGAGATTGACACTTCCAAGTGCGTCAAATGCGGTTCCTGCATGAGCCAGTGTCGTCTTTCTGCAATATCAAAGAGATAAGGAGGGAATTTTTACTATGGCTAAAATTAATATCAAAATAGAAGGTATCCCTTACCAGGTCGAGGAGGGTTTAACCATATTAGAAGCCGCAAAGATCTGCGGATATGAAATTCCGTCTCTTTGCACATTTAATCACGGAGAATGTAACCGAGGCTCATGTCGAGTTTGCCTTGTAGAGGCAACCGGGGCCAGAGGACTTGTTGCAAGCTGTGTATACCCTATTTCAGATGGTATGGAGATCACCATCTCCTCACCTAAAGCTGTTGAAGCAAGAAGAAACAGCGTTGAGCTGCTTCTTTCAGACCATAAT
>OMSZ01000366.1 GCA_900313855.1 uncultured Eubacteriales bacterium | reverse complement strand
TCCCAGGTAACATCAACGAAATACCATTTTCCTTTAAGCTTAACCATATTCCAGGCATGATCTTTGCCCTTCACATACATGCAGGGAATCTTCATCTCCTGCATTATCCTCTGAAACGCTAAAGCATATGACATACATATCCCTCTTCCTTTCTTAAAAGCATAATAAGGATTATAATAATTCCTGTCATAACGTATACTGCAAACCAGATAGTCATGAATCCCCTTGATCTTACAGTATCTGCTCTTTCCTTTATACTCTTTCGCAAGCTTTCGTACATTAGCGTTGATATATCTCTCCTGCTTCTTTGTCGTAAGATAGTTAAATTGAAATTCAACATATTCCTTATTATTAATGGTAATACATACGCCAGACAGCACACCGTAATAATATCCACAATATTCATTCAACAAATCAAATAGATCAATATAATTGCGTCTTCTGTAATCAGCAAAATCCCTGTCTATCCCCGGATAGTAGACAGATATGCTTTGCTTATGTTTGATAAGAGCCTCCTTCAAACAGTCAAGCATCTCCAATTGATCATCCACTGATACAATATTATCGCCGGTATCACCTTTTGCCGCAGCACACATATAACAACTGCCTAAAAAACGATAACCGGGATCACAAACACACCAATTGCACAAACACCCACAGGTTATAATTACAGCTGTCACCAAAATAGTATTAAATCTACTTATAAGCCTCATATTACATACCCCCTTTGGTTTGATATGAACCTATTATACAAAAACAGCGGTACCAAAAACGGCACCGCCAAAATGTTATTATTATTAAAAAATATACTCCAACTACGTTATTGAGCATACATTGACTCTTATATGATATTTTTACATATACCTATTAAAGGATTTGATCGCTAACCTCTTCAGGGGCTATGCCAAGATATATACACAGACGCAGGAAATCATCAGCAAGCATATTCTTTTCACTGTAGAATATTCTTCTGACATCAATGCCCGTATCCTTCTTCACTTTATCATATGATATATTATGTTGTTCCATATATTCCTGCATATACCGTTCTGCCTTCATAGATATCCTCTCTCTACTATTCTATTAATTATAGAATTGTGTATTTCTAATTAACATTATATTCTATTATCAGTAGAATATCAATTAATTTTTCTACAATCTCTGGCAAATCAATTGACACGTCAATTAACTTACTATAATATATATGACAAGAATTATTATAAGTAATTATTTTTTATTTATTCAAGAGGATATAACTACCATGAAAAATCCGGAGCTTGGAAAACATTTAAGAGAATACAGGAAAAAGAACAACTATTCCGTCGATTATGTAATCGAATGTCTCAAAAAGGACTATAATATCAGTTATTCCTCCAAATCCTTATACAGCTGGGAGGTCGGACAGAACCAGCCGCCTGCCGATATTCTTCTGATCCTGTGTAAGATATACAAGATTTCTAATATTTTGGAAGCCATGGGATATGATAATCCTAATGAAGATACTCCGTTTCTTCTCTCACATGAGGAAAAAGAGATTATAATGAAATTAAGAAGTCACCATTACTTTAAAGAAACCGTTCAAAAATTAATGGAAATTGATGACTAGTTTATCAATTTCCATTTTATTTATGATAAGGAGTCAACAGATTATTATGAAAGACTTTACAGAAGGTTTAAAAAGCGGTCTTCCAATAGGACTTGGTTACCTTTCGGTATCATTTACTTTTGGTATCATCGCTGTAAAATATGGTTTAACATGGTGGGAAGCAGTGATAATCTCAATGCTTACCGTTACATCAGCCGGACAGTTTGCCGCAATAACTATAATGGGCAGTCCCGGACACTATCTTGAAATGCTGATATCACAATGTACGATCAACGTCAGATACTCATTTATGTCAATATCGCTGTCACAGAAGGTAAATAAGCGTTTCAAGGGAATATGGCGATTTATATTCGGTTTCATGATAACCGATGAAATATTCGCTGTTGCCAGCTCAAGAGACAATGTAAGCCGCTCTTTCTTTGCCGGACTTTGTGTGCTTCCATACATAGGATGGTCCTCCGGTACATTGATCGGCGCCCTGCTCGGAAATGTTCTGCCGCACTCTTTAATGAGCGCTTTAGGACTGGCTATATACGGAATGTTTGTCGCAATAGTAGTTCCCGATATGAAAAAAGGACGTTCTGTTACTATCGTAGTACTTATCGCCTTCGCATTAAGCTGTCTCTTCAGATATGCACCTGTGTTAAAAAATGTCTCAGCAGGTTTGTCGATCAGTATATGCGCAATATTAGCTGCCTTAGCCGGTGCGATACTGTTCCCTGTAAGCGATAGCAACGATCAGGAATAATTACCACCCATATATAAGGAGAACAAAATGAACACAAAAATATTTTTTATATATCTTGCAATAATGGCAGGCTCGACTTATCTGATAAGAGCCATTCCTTTTGCGGCGATAACCGGCAAAATCGAAAACCCTTATGTAAAATCATTTCTTTCATATATTCCTTATGCCGTACTTACCGCAATGACTCTTCCTGCATGCCTTTACGCAACAGATTATATGATCTCTGCAGCAATAGGACTTGTGGCCGCAATCCTGTTTGCTCTAAAAAACAAGAGCCTCACTACAGTTGCGGTTGCCGCCTGCGCTTCCGTATGGATCTGTGAATTTATCATAGGGTATCTCTCTTAAAAGCATCTTTTATGGGCAGATATAATTCCCGCATTTTATATTTATCTCATATATGACCGCATTCGCATTTATAAAAGATACGGGTTCCGCAGCCTGCGAAACCCGTATCTTTTATATTATCTATCATCTTATCTTTATTACAATTTTATTAATGTTGCCTGCACGATCGACTGCGGTTACTGTATGTTTTCCCTTCTTCTTGATCGTGTACATATAATATTTTTTGTACTTACCTTTCTTAACCAGCTTCTTTGCAGAAAGGCTCTGCTTCTTACCATCGATCTTAACCATGCCAAGCTTCGACTCATCCTTAACATATACCTTAGCACTGCCCTTATATGACCTGTCGTTTTTTATTCCCTTAATAACAGGCCGTTTTCTGTCAGTATAAAAAGTAACAGAGCTTTGGTTGCCCTTTACATCGGTTACCGTAAGAACATTTTTCCCATCCTTTGTAAGCACTTGCGTATATGGAAGTCCGTTAATGGTGACTGAAGCAACAGCAACATCATCGGTATATTGAATGTCAGGGATCAGATTATAGTATCCGCCTTCTTCCACATTACTTATAGTCGGCGCCGTAACATCTGCCTCTAGCATCTGTTTGCCTTTTGCAGTATAGGCATACCAAGATGATCCAACAAATGTAGTATCAAACACAGCTGTTTTCCCGCTTGTCTCTTCCTTCAGATTAGCATTGGTATCAACAATTTCATCCGTAAGATTAACCGTAAGTTTAAGGTAGATACTGTTTGCTATCGCATCGGAAATATCCTTGGTAGTCTTAGTAGTTTCATCACCACTGCTGTTCATGCTGTAATAAAAAATGTCTTTATTGATCGTCATATTAGAGCTTGTATTAAGCTCACTGATAGCTCCGGACTTAGTTTCTATCCCGGTATAATATTCTTTCCCGTCCTCTAACGTCTCTAACACAAGACCTTCCTCAGTCGTTCCACCAGCCTCATCAATAAATTCCTTACTTAAAGCCTGCTTGGTAGTGACCGTCAAAGTTCCGTCATCATTAACCGTATATGTACCGTACACCCTCATGCAGCCGGT
>OMSZ01000329.1 GCA_900313855.1 uncultured Eubacteriales bacterium | reverse complement strand
AACAGCTCCGCTTTCCGGCATAAGCATTCCATATAGAAGTTTGAGCATCGTGGTCTTGCCTGCACCGTTATGTCCCAGAAGGCAGGTAAAGTAGCCCCGCTCAAGCTTAAGGCTTATATCCTTGATCTGGAAACCACTCTTTTTATTGTTGTAGTGAAAATGTATGTTACTGCACTCTATCATATTGTATCCCGCCTCCATTTCCTTATTTACATACACTCATGTCGTCTTCTTAAATTTATCTGCAGTTAATTTTATATTCCAGGCTTATCTATTTCTACTTAGCCCAGAGTATGACAAGTTTATCTACCTTTATTCATCCCATAATATCCCCAGCATATCCAACGCATCCTTTTTGCTCATACCTGATTCCTTTGCACCCGATACCCACTCCGAAAGCTGCTCCTCCAATCCCAGTGTTTTCTTCTCTTTGAGATAGGCAATATCAGGATTATCCACATAGAAGCCCTTACCCTGAACCGAATATATCATGCCCTCTTTTTCCAGATCCTCGTAGGCACGTTTCACCGTTATAACACTGATCTTAAGATCCGCTGCAAAGCCTCTGATAGACGGCAGCATTTCCCCTTCCGGCAATGTACCATTTACAATCTTATCCTTGATCTGGCGCTCAATCTGTTCATATATAGGAATTCCACTCTTTGTCTGTACATTAATGTTCATTCTGAATTACTCCTTTTCATCGGGGTTCTCGGACTTATAATACTCTCACTATCACTTTTGAAAAAACCATTCCTTTTTTGATGAACTCTATTACAATTATCTTCTCTGATTTTCTCTAATATGCTCTAATCTGCCAATTATACTTCAATAGAAATCCCTGCATTCTTTCAAATACCTATGTATGGTCAAAATGATATGTATGATAAACAATATTATAGCAACCAGCAGCCTTAACAAATGCTTTATATTTCCCATATCATCTAATTGATATATCCATTTGAAGTCAACGCACATTGCAAAAGCATATGAAATGAAAATGGCACCGGGAATGCCTTGCAATATTAATTTTTCTATAAACTGCCATTCTTTTATCAGAGTTTTAGTTTCTTTTTCATTAAAGATAACCTGGCTCTGAATACCTAATACGGCATCCAAAGAAATATCAGCAGCGGCAATAACAGATGTCAGAAAAAATACTGTGGAAAACACCGGATATCTCACCAGCACTGATGTCTCAGCCGTTCCCAAAATACCATTGCATACCAGTATATATCTGATCACCTTACCCAAAGCCGCACACAGCGAAAGCTCCAGCATTGGTATCAGCGCTCCTGTAAGCCTTCTCTTAGTACGCTCCTCATCTGTAAGCGGCAGAATAAATCCAACTCCGTCAAACGCAACTGGCACCGCCAGATATGTAAATATCATGGCAGTGATCATAAATGCCCACTGCAGATTTCCCCCAAAAGTGATAAGAATTAACGCGAAGCCAAATTTTATCATTCTGTTGTATTTATTATAATGCATTATTAACTTTGAAACCCTGAAGTAATCCTTAATATATTCGCTCATAGAATCTTCTCCTCAACCGCAGCCCCTTTATTCTTCTCCACATAATACATGATTTCCGAAAGGTCAGCATACCTGACATTAACGCCCTCTTCCTTGCTAAATGACAAAATGTTATTCTCATCTTCCTCTTCGTTACCGTATTTCACTAAAGCCTCCGAATGACTTTCAGCAAGCTTACTTCCAACAACATATTTCTCCGGAAGCTTTGCGAGCAATTCTCTGTCTGCCTCAACCATACGATACTCCTCAAGAAGCTCATCCAATGTTCCGTTGAAGAATACATTACTCTCATAATCTTGCCTTGTTATCCACAGCACCTTGTCCGCCACCGTCTCAAGCTCTGTGATCATATGACTTGATAACAATATCATCTTACCGTCAGCGGAAAGCCCTCTTATTATCTCATAGAACTCATCCCTGAAATCCACATCAAGATTGCCCGTCGGCTCATCCATCACATACAAAGCTGCATCATAGGATAGGGCAAATGCAAGCTGTAACTTAAGCAGCTGTCCGGTGGATAACTTTTCAAGATAATTGTT
>OMSZ01000147.1 GCA_900313855.1 uncultured Eubacteriales bacterium | reverse complement strand
GGGAACTCAATCATATAGCAATACCTTCTCTTTCGCATTTTTATCCTATAGTATATCCGTTCAATAATAATATTGTAACATATATTTTTTACATTGAAAACATGTTTTATTTTCCTTACACGCAAAGAAAGCTGATCTTATGATCAGCTTTCCTCGTGACAATCCTATATGGATTAGCCAAGTAATGATAATACGCCCTGGTTAGACTGGTTAGCTTGTGCAAGCATTGACTGAGCAGCCTGCTGAAGAATATTATTCTTTGAGTAGTTAACCATCTCTGTTGCCATATCTGTATCACGGATATTAGACTCAGAAGATGTTAAGTTCTCAGAATAGTTCTGCAGGTTGTTGATCGTGTAATCAAGACGATTCTGAATAGCACCGAGTTCTGAACGAGCTGAAGATACTTTCTTAATAGCTGAACTTATCTTGCTCATAGCAGAAGCTGCTTTTGCATGAGTACTTACAGAAAGAGTCTTAACACCAATTGCAGATGCTGACATTTTAGCAATCTTGATACTCATGTTCTCACCAGAATTAGCTCCAACCTGAAGCTGCTTAGCAGTTGTAGACATAGAACCGTTCAATAAATATGTACCATTGAACTGAGCCTTGTTAGAGATAGAATCAATCTCTTTTGTCAACTGATCAATCTCGTCCTTGATTGTCTTACGATCCTCTGATGCGTTAACATCGTTGGCAGCCTTAGTAGCAAGCTCGCCCATACGCTGAAGGATTGAATGGATCTCATTCATGTTACCTTCTGCTGTCTGGATGAGGTACTGACCATCCTCAGAGTTCTTAACTGCCTGATTGATACCTCTGATCTGATTTCTCATCTTCTCAGAAATAGAAAGTCCAGCTGCATCATCAGCTGCTCTGTTTACTTTGTAACCAGAAGAAAGCTTCTCTGTGTTCTTAGCTACCGCCTTAACGTTACCGCCGAGCATTCTGTTGGCATTCACTGCCTGCATGTTGTGTTGTACTACCATAATTCATTCCTCCTTGAATATAATGTCGCATCCTTGCGACATGTACTAGGGATCATGTCCCCGTTAATATTATTTATAATATCTCTTACGAGCTATTATCTTATTGCTTGTAAGAATCTCTTATCTTGACCCTTACAATTATTATATCGGTTGTTTATAAGAATACTTTACACCTTTTTTGAAAAAAATTCAACTATTTTTTGATTTTTTCATAAAGATTTTTAGACATATTTCATAATATAATACTAGCACTATTCACAAAATCATTTATCCTGATTAAAGCGATATCCTTCATTCATTACATTGACGTTTTTCATGGTAACACTGTACTTGTTAGCTACAGTTGCCGCAGCCTGTTTTGCGGTATATTCTTTTTTTTTGCCGGTGAAACAATCTGCCAATCTATCTCTGTTCCTGTTTTCAAGAGTTCTGATTTCATTACCGAGATCCGTACACTGCCTGATTAATCCCTGCATTAACTCTATTTCTTTCTTATACTTTGAGGTATTGCTCTTTATCTCCTTACGAGCTCTATTATACATTGAAGAAAAGCCATCATCTAATTCATTAAGCCTAATTAACAGCAAATCCTTACGCGAAAGAGTGTCATCAAATGCATCAGCATCAAAATCCTCTTCCAATGCCAATCTTTCCTGCTCTTTTGTGGCATCCAGCATTTCATTAAGTGCAGCAATCTGCTTGTTAAGAACATCTATAAGCATGTTAACATATTGTTCTTCCGCCATATTCTACTCCTCTTCAGCCGCTGCCGATTTTGCCGGCATCTTAGCAGTCCTCATTATCTGCTTCCATATATCTCTAAGCTCCCTAAGCTCCTTAAGAAGCTCCTCTAAGACTTCCATATCATGATCTCTGTTAACCTTTGCCATCAATTCAAATATATATCTGTATATATTATCAAAATCTCTGGCCACCGGATATTTGAAATCTAATGTAGATTGCAACTCCACAATTATATCCCTGGCTCTTTGAATATGTCCGATTGAATCTCCATACTCATTTTTCTCTATATCTATCTTAGCAAGATTACAAAACTTTATCGCTCCTTCATAAAGCATTAATGTAAGTTCCGCCGGCGTCGCAGACGCCACCTTGTTATTAGCATAAGTTGCATACGGATTACGCTGTGCCATAAGTATTATCTCCTTGTTATGTTTATCAATCTATATTCGCGAAATATCATGCCTCATCATAAAATATGTATTCTCATAATGTACAGGATTCACCGGACATTCTCCGGTGAATCCTGTTATATATAATCCCTTATAATATATACCTATAATCTTATCATCCACCAAACAATCCTGAAAGATAATTCTGCTGAGATTGAAGCTTTGCCATAGCAGACTCCATAGCCGAGAACTGCTTATAGTACTTATCCTCTTCAGCCTGCATCTTCTCCTGCATCTTTGAAACATTATCCTTCTGTGCTTTAATATCAGCATCTAATGTAACATCATTATAGAATGTCTGGGAAGAACTAGTCTCAGTCTTCTTCTGTGCCTTCATAAGGAAACTGTACATCTCTGTTCCGAGAGAAGATAAAGTCTTAGCTACCGCATCCGGATTAGCTGCTATTGCGGCCTTGAGCTTATCCGCATTGCCTGATGATAACGGATCATCTGCATCTCCGTCTATGTGGAGCTGTCCTCTCTCTGACCAGCTTCCGGTATTAATACCAAAGCTTGCAAGTGAAAATCTTTTAGTAGTTCCATCCGGGTTGGTATACTCTACACTCTTATTAAGGATTGTACGCATATTACTTGTGAGATTGGAAAGAGTGCTGTCACGTCTAAGTAAAGAATCCTTGATAGTCTTCTCCCAATTCTTAATATCCTCTTCCGTCATAGCATCCTTTTCTTCAGATGTCAGCGGTTCATATCCTCTTGCATTTTGAGCATTATATGCATCATTCATTTCCTTTACAAGACTGTTGTACTCCTTGAGGAAATCCTTAACCTTATTATATATACCATCTACATCAGTCTCTACTGAGAAATTCATCTCTTCACCTTTAGCTGTCACATCAAATGTCAACCCATTAATTGTGAAGTTGTTAGACGACTGCTTATATGTAACTCCATTATATACAACCGTTGCATCTTCTGCTTTGGTGAAACCACCTCTTCCGTCTTTACCATCGGAATTCTCGTCGACATCCAATCCAAGAGCCTGTTTCACCTCGTCAGATGCCTCTATCTCAAACGCGCCATCCGAACCTGTAACCTTAGAACTGAGATAGAAACGTCCTTGAGCTTCATCATAGCTTGCATTAATACCTGTCTTAGCCATCTCATCGGCAAGACCCTTCATAGTCATATTACGGTCTACTGTTATATCTTTACCGTTAACTTTAATCTTTGTGCCCTCTTCAATGCCAAGATCAGTAAGCTTTGTCGAAGCTTTAACATTAGTCTGCTCCTCGGATACAACCTTATTATATGCAGCTATACTGTTAAATGTATTATTACCTTCTTCTCCTTCAGCAGGTGCAGCTGCAATCTCTGTACCCTCTGTAGAAAAGCCAAGTCCTGCCGCCGTATCGTTAAGCGCCTTTACCGTCACAGCCTCAGTACTGCCATTGGTGAATACAAGCTTTCCATCCTTATAGTCTGCTGATAAACCCGTTCCCTCTAACTGATCATTAACCTCTGTCAACAGATTATCGATTGTTGCATCCTCTCCATACTTATCTCTTACAGAGTTAAGATCTATACTGATGTCCTTATCTCCAACCTTAAACTGAGCTCCGTTAAGACTTGTATCTAACGAATAACCTTCTGCATTAGTGAGCTTTGATAGCGCAGTAGACTTATCCGTTACACTCTCTATGGTTGATGCATTAACCTTGGTATTCTTAATTGAATTACCCGTAACCATCTGTGCACTGGCAACACCTGTAACCTGAACTTTATGGCTACCGTTAATAGCAGCATTGCCAGCTGTAATCTTAATACCCTTCAGATCACCCGAAACAGATTTTGCCCTATAAGTTGTTGAAGTTTTGAAATTAGCCAATGTACCTTTGTAGAAATTCTGAAGCTTGGTATTAAGCCCTGCCCACGCTTCCTTCTTCCACTCGGCCTTAGTCTGTGCCTTCTTGGCATTATCAACCTTCTTCTGATAAGCTTCTGATAACTGGGATATTAAGCTCTGTGTATCCATGCCGGACGCAAGTCCTGTCATTCTTACTCCTGCCATATTATCCCTCCTTATCTCTTCTCATCTACTAAAATACCTGCAAGCTCCAAAGTTTTTGCCAACATATCAAGTGTCTTCTCCGGTGGTATCTCTCTAATTACTTTATCGGTCTCTTTGTCCTTAACCGTTATAGAGATACGATGAGTCTTCTCATGATACTTGAACGAGCATTCTGTCTGGGTAGGAGCAATCTTCTTATTGATCTCTGACAAGGCATCCTTAACCTTCTCAGCAGATACTTCCTGAAGATCCTTGCCCTCATCCTTCTTATTAGGATCTCTCTTATACTGATCCTTATCGTCCCCTTCTTTTCTCTGGTCATAATTGTCACGTCTGGCTGATACATTGATAGCCGCCTGCTGGGAACTGTCCTGCGGTATAGCTGCATTGCTTTCTACCGCTACAGGTTCAGCCTTTCTTACCGGCTGAGTCTGTTGCTGTGTCATCACAGTACTCTTGATTCCTTCAATTGCCATAATTCTTCACCTCCGTGTGAAATTACTTCAAATCCCTTAAAAGTGCAACTGTACTTCAAAGGAATC
>OMSZ01000038.1 GCA_900313855.1 uncultured Eubacteriales bacterium | reverse complement strand
AATGATGGATTTGTTGTGGAATTGTATCTTAAGAAGGTGTAAGGATTGCGAAGTGATTGAGCAGCTCATATATCTTTGGGTGGCAAAAGGTGTTTTTGATATCCATATCATATAATAAAAAGAATAATGTATAATAAAAGGAATAATTCATGGACAGGCAATGATTAATTGCGGGGAGGGTGACATTTATGTTTATCAATAAATTAAATCAGCTTTACAAACCCAAAAGGATTCTGTATTACGTTAATGCGACTAATGAAGATATTGAAGCATATTATAAAGGGATAATCAATGAGGATATCAGGAAATTAACTAATGCTTTCGGAACCTATGATTATCCGGGTATATTCTATGTGGATTCCATTTCCGGTGGAGTGATCGGAATAGAATTCAGATTAAATGATGACAGGATTGACTATCCAAAGAACCTGCAATCGGTCATTCTTGACGAAGCCTTTTTCTATTCTTTTGAGATAGATAAAGAGGTGGATATGAACATCAATTATATGATGTCGTTATTTGCAAAGCTTGCGCAGGACAAGGAGGCGCACAGGATATACACAGACCTGTCTATTGAAGAAAAATACAAGGTGATGGGTGTGTTTAACAGCGGTAACAAAATGCGTATTCTTTATGAGGGCAGGATATACAGGGATGGTGCACTGGATATAATAAATGCGGACATTGAAAAGATGGATAAAGAAATGCTTTATAAAAAGGCATTCTTTGATCCGATAACAGATCATTATAACTGGAATCATTTAGTGCCGTTTCTTGAAATGCCGATGGATGCAGGTATAGAGGATTATGCCTTTGCGCATTTTGATATAAAGGCATTCCGTATTGTTAATGAGGTATATGGTCATAACGCTGCTAATGATCTGCTTTCTAAGATCGTAAAAGCGATGAGTGAGGCTGATTTTGTATATGCAAGTGCAAGATGTCATAATGATAACTTTGCTATGATGATAAAGGATATGCCGGAAGATGAAATGATAGCAAAGCTGGAGGAGTTTTTTGATGGTCTTTCCCGTCTGGATGCAGATGAGAATTACAGGATATATTACAGGTGCGGAGTTGTTCCGATGCAGAAGGCAATACTTTTAGGTAACAGGGTTGCGGATGCAGGAAAGCTTGCTCAGGCACTCGGTACTAATAAAAGCAGAACGGATATCGTTATCTATACAGATAAAATGTATGAGGATATTTTGTGGAGTAATTATATAAAGGCATACGTTGATACTGCCATAGAAAATGATGAGTTTGTTGTATATCTGCAGCCGAAGTTTGATATAAATACTGAGAAGGTTAAGGGCGCTGAGGCGCTTATAAGATGGAATTATAAGAAACGGGAATTTTTATCTCCGGTTAAATTTGTTCCGTTTTTTGAAAAGGACGGAACGATCGGCAAGATTGATGATATTGTGCTTAATAAGGTTTGCAGGGCACTTTCGGAATGGAAGAAGGAAGGAAAAGCTTTATATCCGATTTCAGTTAATCTTTCACGAAGCAGATTGTATGATGCATCACTTATAGATGACCTGACAAAGATAGTTGACTCATATGGTGTTGATCATTCATTTATAGATTTTGAGCTTACAGAGAGTGCGTCCTATGATAACCGGGAGCAGATGATACATGTTCTTAACAGTTTGCGGAATAGGGGCTTTAAGATTTCCATGGATGATTTCGGAACCGGATATTCATCATTTTCATTACTTACAGAAATGCCGTTAGATACATTAAAGATTGATAAGAGTTTTGTAGATAAGATCGGAACCGATAATGACAGCGATAAGGATATTGCGGTTATCAGACATATTATATCGCTTGCAAAGGAACTCAATTTCACTTGCCTTGCAGAAGGCGCAGAGGGGAAACCTCAGGTTGATAAGCTGCGTGAGCTTTGCTGCGAGGTGATACAGGGATATTATTACAGTAAGCCGATACCGATTGAAGAGTATGAGGAAAGATATTTAATATAGAGCCTGATAAGGCTTAATTATCGTAATCGACATTTATTAGGAACAGTCCCTTTGCGGGTGCCGTGTGTCCGGCAAGGCTGCGGTCAAGACCGTCAAAGGCATCGTTGATGGTTTCGGGATTGCGGATACCCAGACCGATTTCTATAAGTGTGCCGACCATTATCCTTACCATGTTGTAAAGGAAACCGTTGCCATGGAAGGTTATGAGCAGAAGCTCGTTATCCTTTTGTTGCTCTATCTTAATATCATATATAGTACGAATGGAAGATTTTTTCATTCTCTTGTTAGTGCAAAAGCTCTTGAAATCATGGGTGCCGCAAAGAAGATCGGCACCCATTTTCATTGCGTTAATATCAAGCGGTTCAGGAATATGATGTGCGGTATCGCGCAAAAACGGATTGCCGTAAGCTGATGTGTCGATGTGATATTGATAAGTCTTTCCGGCAGCATTTAATCTTGCATGAAAACGCTCTGAGCAGGGAGTGCAGGAAATGATCCGGATGTCCTTAGGAAGATATCCGTTGATTTCATCAAGAAAGCTTTCGCTAAGCTCTTTACTGCAATGAAAGTGAAACACCTGACAAAGTGCGTGAACGCCAGCGTCTGTTCTTCCTGAGCCGGTTATCTCGACGGGCTCAGGAAGCATTCGTGACAAAGTATCTTCAATCTTTCCCTGGATCGTGTTTGAAGTGTTGCCCTGCTTCTGCCAGCCGTTATATCTTGTTCCGTTGTAGGTGGTTTCACATTTGTAGGAATACATAGTGTTCTCCTTGTCTTTAATATATAGACCAATTATACAGTAACGATTGATAAATGCAAGCTTCATAATAAATAGTGTGAATATAGTTATTTTTATCATTGTAAATAAATGCCAAATGGGCTATAATTTACGCAATTATGTGTTTAACGGAGGTAGAAATGAAAGAGCAACAAACAAATGAAATTTTTAAACCGTATGTTCCGGCAGATAAGATAACACCGGAATTTACAGCAACATCGATAATCATGGGTGTACTGCTTGCGATAATATTTGGTGCAGCCAATGCTTATCTTGGACTTAGGGTTGGTATGACGGTGTCGGCGTCAATTCCGGCGGCGGTAATATCAATGGGAGTTATCAGAGTTATTATGCGTAAGGATTCGGTGCTTGAGAGCAATATGGTACAGACGGTAGGTTCTGCGGGAGAATCACTTGCGGCAGGAGCTATCTTTACAATGCCGTGTCTTTTTTTGTGGGCAAAAGAGGGAGTAACGGATACTCCGAGTCTTGTTACCATTTCACTGATCGCGTTGTGTGGTGGACTTCTAGGCGTACTTTTTATGGTACCGCTTCGTAATGCGTTGATAGTCAAGGAGCATGGAATACTTCCTTATCCTGAGGGAACAGCATGTGCAGAGGTTTTGCTTGCTGGTGAAGAGGGTGGTTCAAGTGCAAAGACTGTGTTTGTCGGAATGGGACTTGCTGCACTTTTCAAGTTCGTGGTTGACGGACTTAAGGTTGTTCCGGGTGTGATCACAGCACCTATTAAAGCGTTAAAGACTGAGTTTTCCGCAGAGGTATATCCTGCACTTATAGGTGTCGGATATATATGTGGCGCGAAGATTTCCTCATACATGTTTGCCGGTGGTATCCTTGGCTGGTTCGTACTTATTCCGGCCATTGTAATATTTGGCGGTGATACGGTTCTGTATCCGGGAGCTGACACGATTGCCAATATGTATGCGGCAGACGGAGCAGGAGCGATCTGGAGCAGTTATATAAGATATATCGGCGCAGGAATGGTTGCTGCGGGTGGTATTATAAGTCTTGTTAAATCATTGCCGCTTATTGTAACAACCTTTGTTGATGCGGTAAAAGGCATGAAGGGTGGAAGTGGTAACGGAACCAAAAGAACAGAGCAGGACCTTGATATGCGTTTTGTTGTCGGCGGAGTTATCGCACTTGCGATACTTATATGGGCTCTTCCACAGATTCCGGTATCATTGCTTGGCGCATTTCTTATAGTAATATTCGGCTTCTTCTTCGGAGCGGTTTCATCGAGAATGGTCGGACTTGTAGGAAGCAGTAACAATCCGGTTTCGGGAATGGCCATCGCAACACTTCTTTTTGCGACACTTTGCTTAAAGGCTACAGGAGATGTCGGAGCACATGGTATGGTCGGAGCAATTTCAATCGGTTCTATAATCTGTATTGTTGCCGCTATGGCAGGTGACACATCACAGGATTTAAAGACAGGATATATTCTTGGTGCGACACCTAAGAAACAGCAGATTGGTGAGCTTATCGGTGCAGTCATATCTGCATTTACAATCGGAGGAGTACTTATTCTTCTTGATTCTGCATGGGGCTTTGGAACAAAGGATCTTGCGGCTCCACAGGCAACTCTTATGAAAATGATAGTAGAGGGCGTTATGGACGGCAATCTTCCATGGGCACTTGTATTTATAGGAATATTCAGCGCAGTTGTAGTTGAGATACTCGGTATCCCCGTTCTTCCGGTTGCGATCGGTCTGTACCTTCCTTTAGAGCTTAGCTCAACTATCATGATAGGCGGTATCATCAGACATTTTGCTGACAAGAAGAGCAAAGAATCAGAAGCCGGTGCAGGCGTGCTGTTCTGTTCGGGAATGATCGCGGGTGAAGGACTTGTCGGAATTCTTCTTGCAATTCTTGCGGTTGTCAAGGTTGCTGATAAGATGGATCTTTCAGGATCATTTAATACCGGAACAATCGGCGGAATCATTTTGATGGTGCTTATGATATTAGCTGTGGTTAGATATGCAAAGACTGATGACGGTAAAGCTGAAACAAAGAAGAAAGATAATTCTAAGTGATACGTTTTTTATGTGTCTGACAGGAACTTGGAGTTTAGTGTAGTAAGATGGTTTATGAAATGTAAGATGCAGGCAGAATGCTTACGGAGAGGATATAATGGCGTTTAATAAGAAGGACAAACAATCGCAAAACTATCTTGACTTTGTTCCGCGTAGGGTTGAAACCTACAAGTGGGAACAGGATGAAGAAGGCAATGTAACGATATTTGTAGAGAACAAGGGCGCGTTTAACAGGATTGCCCAGAAATTCTTTAAAAAGCCTGAGGTTTCGCAGATCCACCTTCAGGGAATCGGCAATTATATCTGGCCGCTTATAGATGGCAGGATGAGCATATATGAGCTTGGAGTTAAGGTTAAGGAGCATTACGGTGAAGAGGCAGAACCTTTATATGAGAGACTTTCAGAGTATATGCGTATGCTTGATGAGTATGGATTTATTACGTTTGATTGATCACAATACTTTGAAAATATTGGTTCTGTCTCCAAAGCATACTTCACTGTCTGCTTCAAGGATATAGCTGTGTTTTGGAATGAGCCTGATCTGCCCATGGATAAAGGTTCCGTTGGTCGAGTAATCGGTTATCTCATATTCATCGGTTTCGTAATGGTAAATGAGCTTGCAATGCAGACGGCTCACTAAAGGCAGCTGTATTATAACGTCCGCAACATTGCCGTCACGTCCGATCATTACAGGCTGCTCCGGTTCAATTTTAACGATATATCCTGCCAATAAGCCTTTTTCGCAGACTAAAAAGCCGCACTCACCATATTCCATCATAACATTGCGTATTGCTTTCTGACATTTCCGGCTGACAGGAACGGTGAAATCAGTACCTTTAAGCTGTAATGTGTGATTGTCAAAACATACAATACACTCCTTTTGAACAAGGTAATTCTGATGACAGCGAAGGAAACCGAAACGGGCAAGCTGCTTTTCGATTATATCCATACGCTCGTAGCAGTAATAGGTGTCATCAGCTGTGCAGATGTTAAGTGTGTGCTGTTCATTTTCTATATAAAGAATATCTTGTATAGGGATTTTATAGTTATCCCGTCTCGCATTTATCAATATGAAATTATTTTTTATAGATAATCGATTCATAAGCATTTCCCCTTTGCGATTTAAGGTAGTAATTGTAAGATATATATAATTGATCACAATATAAGTCCGGTTCCTGATATATGTTTATATTCTACTATAATTTTACGGATTTGGGAAGAAATACATGGAACTCTACTGATGGTTTGGCGGTAGTTTGTTTTCTACCGATAATGGGTGTGATAGGATCATATAAGAAGATGACAAATGTCACTATCAAATTTTGGGGTTTTAGTGACAAATGCCACTTTTGATATTATCTTCTTAGACATATAATAAGCCCATAAGATAACAAATGAAACACGCCTTAGGGTGTTAAACGAAAAGGAGTTTTTATTATGAATAAGAAGATTATAGCAATTTTAGCAGAACTTGTACCGCTGGTTTCAGCAGTTACTTCCTACACCTTAATCGTGCATGGTCCAAACTCATTATTTATTAAACGTGTAATTGCAGTGACAATGTTGTTGGCATTTTTGGGTTTTGTTTTCTGTATTATTGGACGCAAGCTTGCAAAAGAGGAAAAAGCAGTGAGAGTTTTAGGTGTATTTGATTGCATTACACCGTTATTGGTTATCGGATTCTATGTTGTTGCAATTTTTTCTTTTGGATTATAAAATGGTAATTCTGAGTTGAAATTGATTAAAGAGGTCAACTGTTTCCCAAAAGGAAATGGTTCGAAAAGAGAGAAAAATGTCTGATTGTAGCAGGAGAGTTATGATTTTATTTTTGTAATAGGCAGTGTTTTTTCTTACATTTCCCCTGCCGAAAATTACATTTAAGATTTCGGTTTGTATT
>OMSZ01000016.1 GCA_900313855.1 uncultured Eubacteriales bacterium | reverse complement strand
GCTAATGCTTTCTCTTACTACACGGTCAAGCACCTCTGCAAGCTTTGCGTGTCCCTCCGGTGACAGGTGAAGGGAATCCACCTTCGAAGGCTTAATATATTCTGCAGCATTTACAAAGACACAACCGTTCTTCTCTGCCACCTGCTTATATAATCCAGGCAACTGCTTAGACCTTTCAATTGCATTCTCATAGAAATGACCGTAGAACGCAGAAGTCGAGATCCCTTCGCCAATCTCAGGCGGTGCCACCAATATGATCACAGGCACAAAGCCCTGCTTACTGCCCGTAAAATCAATTATATCCTTAACAAGCGTTTCTGCACCGTCAGCTATATCCTTTGGTGATGCATGAAATGATTCCTTAAGATCGTTACTTCCAAGCATCATTATAACAATATCCACCGGCTTATGCGAATTAAGACACGGACGAAGATAGATAAGACCATTCTTCCACCCTTCGATCGGATCGTCAAAGACGGTTGTTCTTCCGTTGCAGCCCTCTTCTATAACACGATAATCATCGCCAAGAAGCTTCTGTAATCTGCCCGTCCATCTCACATTTTCAGGATATCTGAAGCCATCTGAAGGATTGTATCCGTATGTATTGGAATCACCATAGCATAGTACTGTTTTCATAATAACATCCATTCTCCCCACTAATCATACCAGCTTTTATTTCCCCATCATTTTCCATATTCTGATTGTAATAGGCTGTCGTTTTCTCATATCTCTGCAATTGCTTCCCGATAAGTAAAGTATCTCATAAATTGCTTCCCGGTAAGTAAAGTATCTCATATTTACCAATCGCCCGGACTAAGCCTCGTAATCAATGCATACTCTGGTTTTTGTGTATGGTCTTACCGCTCCGTCAGCAACAGCTACATGCTCCGGATGAACCGCATATCCTTTTAACGATTCCTCATCAGTAAATGATGAATCAAGCATTACATCTGCATTTGATGAAGCAAGACTCTCAGTCTGAACCCTGATATCAACAAGTCCCGGTATGCGGCCCGCAAGACCTTCTAACCCTGCCTTGATACCTGCCTTAACCTTCTCTTTCTCCTCTGCTGACAACTCATCTTTTAACTGCCAAAGAATAATGTGTTTAACCATTTTTTTAATCCTCCTGAATAATATGATCACTTTAATTATTTCATATCTTATATTTCATATATTATATCAGAATCTTAATTCCAATATAATATTCACCCTGAAACATCTCTGTTTCCAAGCTCCCAGAACGCTACCGCCGATGAAGCGGCTACGTTAAGCGAATCAACTCCGTTATACATTGGAATTATCACAACGTGATCGCTCCTGTCAAGAGTTTCCTTGCAAATTCCTGTCCCCTCATTGCCGAATACTATCGCCCGCTTGCTGTTCTCTTTTAACACCGGATCATTAAGCGATACCGCATTATCGACAAGCGCCATGGATATAACGCAAAATCCATGCTCATGAAGCAGCTGCACATAATCGGTTTCCTTAGATATATAGGTCCAGGAAATCTGAAATACAGTCCCCACAGAAACCCTCGCAGCCCTTCTGTAAAACGGATCCGTCGAAGCCGAAGTGATCAGGACCGAATCGATTCCAAGCGCTGCCGCCGACCTGAATATTGCTCCGAGGTTAGTTGGATTAACCACGTCCTCAAGAACCGCAACACATCTGCTCATGCCAAGCAGCTCTTCCGGTTTCTTTGCAGCAGGCCTTTTAAATGCTGCAAGCATTCCACGAGTCAAATTGTAGCCTGTGATTTTCTGTATCACAGAAATCTCTGCTTCGTATATTTCAACATCAGATGTAACATTTTCTATAATATCACGAACTGCAGATTTGTTAATGCTGCCCGACTCAAGGAAAAATGATACAGGTTCCGCACCCATATCAAGCGCCCGTTTTATCACCATAGGCGTTTCTGCTATGAATATCCCCCCGTCAGGTTCATAATAATGAAGCAGCTGAACCTCATTGTACTTTGTATATACAGAAACTCTTTCGTCATTTATATCATTTATCGTAATTAGTTTATTCATATCTGTTTTTCCCGGTTTCTGATCAATTCTTTGGAAACATCTGCGTCTTTACAACTTCAAAACGATACTTCTGCTTTATGTCAGGATACTTCTGCCGATCAACTTCACTGACAAACATATCATACGGTCTTGCACACGTCTTATATGGCGGATAAAGTGCCTGATAGATCACAAGCTTCTCTCCGTTTTCCGTATGCTGTGCAAACGCAAGAATCCTATAAAGATATTCCGCCGAATTATCATTTACATACTCTCTCTTAAAATGTCTGACCGTGTCTCCTATCTTAAATCTCTCCATCGCATATTCTCCTTGCCATCAATCCTAATTCTTCTATTGTATCAAGATAATCTTTTTCAGTACTGCTATATACAGGTAATTTCATTCATCCTCCAGGCTCGCAGCCTTAGCATGTCCATAATATATCATAGAGGGCTTTAATGAAAGTATCTTATTCCAGCTTTTCTCTATTGTTGTTCCTTTATGCAGCTCCAACTCATAAAGAGGATTAAGATCACCGACAAACACAAGCCCCTCATCAAGCCATAAGGATATGCTGTCATCACTGTGCCCCGGTGTGTATATCAATCTGCCGGCAATGCCAAGCTTTTCAAGGAATGCACTACTTTGATCTATCGTAATGACATTCAACTGATCATCAATGACCGGATAGAATTTCAATCCTTTAACTTTGCCAAAAACTGCATCCGCAGCATGCGTATAATCCCGCTGCACATCAACAATATTAATTACAGGACCGCGATTAGCAATCTCTTGAGCAATCCCCATATGGTCGGGATGAAAATGAGATATTATAATATAATCTATATCCTGCAGCTTCTTGCCATTCTCTCTAAGCGCCGCGCAAAATGAATTAAATGTTCCCGCCCAGCCGGTATCAAAAAGAATCGTCCCCTTACTTCCCTCTATAAGATATGTATTAGTATTGGAATAGTTAAGTTCTGTGATCATACTCATATATCATTTCTCCAGAATCTTTTTAATCTCTTTTATATCCGCATCCTTGAAATGCTTCTTCACATTGTCAACAAGCTTATCAAATGATTCCTCCGGTTTCTTAGAATACTCACTTGTGACATAGTCATATCCCCAGATATATTCCGGCATGGTATAGACTGCCAACGCCCAACCGTATTCCTCACCGCGTTTATTCACCTTACGCCTAAAATCATTGACCATCAGATACATACCCATCATAAGGTTAGCAATCGTACCGTCAAAGTTCTTCTCGCCACCCTTGCCAAAGCCTGCATTCTTCTTAACTTCATGAGATATAAGTTCCTTGAAATCCTCTTCTATGGAATCAACATTTACTTCATAAATCTCCTTGTTATCAGGCAAAAATAAGTCCATGATAAGCTTCTCACGATAGGCTGCTTTGCCATCTTCATACGCAGCATCAAAGTCATATCCATCTCTTCGATAATTAGCAAAGTACGGCAACCATTTCTTAGAGATAAAACCCGCCTTTTTGTTAAAGAACTTTCCATAAGCTATATCTTCTTCCCTTGCAATTATCGCTCTCCACTCCCAAGGGTCTATCTCCTCATCACCGCACCACCAGCAGTCAGAATACGTCATCTCCTCAACGGAGAATCCCTCCACTCCGTTAGAAAACAGCGGAAGAAATCCTATATCGTTAATCACATCAACCAATTCGTCAACATCATGAAGACAATGCGGATCATCAAAATCCAGCCCCTTCATGATCCACACGCCATCTATTACTTCCATGTCCGACTCCTTTTCTTATACAAATTATCTATATTATATCATGTCTTACAATATCCTCGTGCGGATTGGTTCTTGCAAGTCCCAATTCAACTATCTTTCCGCTAAATGGTACAAAGGACTTCTGCATGTATGCAAATGCCTGTCGCATCTGTTCCTCATCAAGCGTCTTTCCTATTGTAGTGTGTGGGAACCATTTATCCG
>OMSZ01000170.1 GCA_900313855.1 uncultured Eubacteriales bacterium | reverse complement strand
TTACATTTGGGTGGTTTATAACATGGGTTATCTGGCCGATCGCGGCAGTAGCGCATGTGGCACTTGAAGCAGCTTTGATGAAAAGAGCCTGAAAGAATAGTGACTTATAGCACTCGAATAAGCTGAAAAGATAGTGACTTACGGTGCAGGTATAATAAAGAAAATGCGTGAAAGGATGGAAATATATTATGAAAAAAACGATATATCTTATAATAATATCTATTGTAACTATATTGTGTATTGTCGGTGGATGTATATATCATGGAGCAAACTTTAATTTCGGAGGCTTTCCGTGGGGACTTAACTGGTTTGAGGATGATGATAATGATATTAATATGATCAAGGATGCCGCGGAGCTTGATAGATTCACTAACATCAAATCAGAGCTTGATGTTATGGACATAAGCGTTTTGAGAGGAGACGCATATAAAATTGAGATAGCGGTCAGTGATGAGAAATATATGCCGGAATATTCTGTTAACAATGATATTTTGACGATAAAGCAGAAGATATCGAATAAGAACAAATTAAAAAAAGCGAAATGCAGGATGAAGGTTTTCGTACCCAATAATGAATCATTAAAGGATATTTCAATAGAGGATGCAGTAGGTGATATTAAGATAGATGATATGGATTGCGATAACATTATATTATCGTCTTCAACAGGTGATGTTAAACTCTTTGGTGTGAAGGCTATAAAGAGTGTTGTTAATTCAAGTGTTGGTGACATTAAAATCGATGGAAGCGAATTTACAGAGACTTCTATTTCAGGAAATATCGGAGATGTGGAGATATTGGCTGCGCAATTGGGAGATACAAGTATCTCGAATAATACGGGTGATGTCAAACTGGACCAGTGCCTTTTTGCTGATCCGGGAAGGGATATGATCATCTCTACTAACACAGGTGATGTCAAGGTCACAGGATGTCCTGACCCGGGACTTTTTGAATGTGATTTCTCTACGGATCTCGGTGAAGTAGTTGTAAATGGTAATAATTATAAGAAGAATTATACTATGGACGATATACTTTCAAGTAATACAGAGGTTACAAGCAGGTTTAAGATAACCACTAACATCGGGGATGTAAAGGTTGAAATGAAATAAAATTTGAAGTTTTTGAAATTTGTTGTTGACAATGAAAAAATACCATGCTATAATCCCAAGTTGTAAAGACAAGGGCGTCTTAGAGGAAACTCTAAGGCGCTTTTTCTATTTTAATTAAATCTCTCCAAGGGTTAACGATACAATGGTGTTTCGCGTACGGGGGCACCGTTGTATCATTTTTTTTACTTTCGTTGGGAACTTAGGTAAGAAGTCAAAGATGACTGTTATTACCACATCGTATGATAGCTTTCCAAAGTGAGTAAAACCTTAGAGATAATAAGGGAGGAATTATTATGACAGAAGAAATTATGAGCGCATTAGATGGTGAATTATTTGCGGTGTGGTTTTTAATAGGTGCTGCGCTGGTGTTCTGGATGCAGGCAGGATTTGCTATGGTGGAATCCGGTTTTGCCAGAGCCAAAAATGCAGGTAACATTTTAATGAAGAACCTTATGGACTTCTGTATAGGCTGTTGCGTATTTATTCTTATCGGTTTCAGTCTTTTGCTTGGCGAGGACATGATGGGCTTTATCGGCAAACCGGGATTGGATATTTTCACGGCATATCAGAATTTTGACTGGTCCAATTTCGTATTTAACTTAGTGTTCTGTGCAACAACAGCTACCATAGTATCGGGTGCTATGGCAGAGAGAACAAAGTTCTTAAGCTATTGTGTATATTCAGGTGTTATCTCAGCTCTTGTTTATCCAATTGAGGCACATTGGATCTGGGGCGGCGGCTGGCTTGCACAGATGGGCTTCCATGATTTCGCTGGTTCTTGTGCTATACATATGGTCGGTGGTATCTCAGCTTTGATCGGTGCTAAGATGGTAGGCCCTAGAATTGGTAAGTTTGAGAAGGATGAAACCGGAAAGATCAATAAAGTTAACGCTTTTCCGGGACATAATATAGTAATCGGTGCACTTGGTGTATTTATTCTCTGGCTTGGATGGTATGGATTTAACGGTGCAGCATGTACTTCAGTTGACCAGCTTGCATCAGTATTTGTAACAACTACGATCGCACCTTCGATCGCAACAGTTGTATGTATGATATTTACATGGGTTAAATGGGGTAAGCCTGATGTTTCAATGTGTTTGAATGCTTCACTTGCAGGACTTGTAGCGATCACAGCCCCATGTGATGTTACGGATGCGACAGGTGCTATTATAATCGGTGCCGTTGCCGGACTTTTGGTAGTATTTGGTGTATGGCTTCTTGATTACAAGCTTCATATTGATGACCCTGTAGGTGCTGTTGCAGTTCACTGTATGAATGGTATCTGGGGAACTATAGCAACCGGACTTTTCGCAACAACTACTGCACCCGGTAATGAAGAGCTTACAGGTCTTTTCTATGGCGGTGGTTTTGAATTACTCAAAATACAGCTTATCGGTTTTGCAGCAGTTGCTTCATGGACAGTTGTTACAATGATAATCGTATTCTCAATTATTAAAGCAATTTTCGGACTTCGTGTTTCTGAGGAAGAGGAGATCGAAGGTCTTGATCTTACAGAGCATGGTCTTGCAACAGCTTATTCAGGATTCTCTATCATGGATGTTTCAAGCGGTAACATGATCGCTAACGAGAACACTAACCTTGGTGTTTCTGATTATGATGAGGCAAGCGAGGCACAGAAGAAGGCTTCGGTTCCTGTTGTAGACACAACTAAGGAAATGAAAGCTGCAGGTGTTATTGCAGACACAGGTATATATAAGGTTGTTATCATCACCAAGCTTTCAAGATATGACAGGATCAAAAAGGCACTTAATAATCTTGGTGTTACTGGTATTACGGTTACTCAGGTTTCAGGCTGCGGTATTCAAAAAGGTGCCGGCGAGATGTATCGTGGAGTTGAGATGGATGTTACATTACTTCCTAAGATCAAGCTTGAGGTTGTCGTATCAGGAATTCCTGTTGACAGCGTAATAGAGACAGCTAAGAAAACTCTTTACACCGGTAAGATCGGTGATGGTAAAGTATTTGTATATCCGGTAAGCCGTGTTGTTAAGATCCGTACAGGTGAGGAAAACTACGCAGCTTTACAGGATGTAGAGTAGGCAATATATCAACATAGTTGATGCGCATTTATATACCATTGTAATTAAAGATGAGCAGAAGCATTTATTGGTGCTTCTGCTCATTTTGTATTTGACATAGATATATTATTAACATATAATATAATTAGAAATGAGGTAATATATGTTAAAGGTGGTTTTCTATGAATGAGATTGCAGGTATGTATTATGCATTAAAGCTTCAACTTAATATGAAGGAGCAGGAGTTGTTATATGTATCCCGATTATTGGATGAAATAGGTAGAGAACAGCGCTCTATAGTAGTTAAGTCGATTAATAATAACCAATATTATTATGAACAGTGGAGACAGGATGGAAAGAATCGTTATAGATCATTAGGGAAAGTCAGACCGGGTTCTGCAGCAATTAAAGAGCGAGAGATACTGCAAAGAAAAGAATTATTGGAAAAGGAAAGTGATTTAAAGTTTATAATAGAACAGTTGCAGAATACAATTAAACAGTTTGAAAATAAGGAGAATAATATTTCGATAATATCTGAATATTCATTTGAAGTTTTTTGGAAAGATGAATTATCTGCGAGAGTGTCAGTAACTAAGAACAGGGTTCATGTTTCCAGATTTATAAAGCACCCTTTAAGACAGATTTTTTCAGGTGATATTATTACACGCAATCAGTTAAATGAAGTATTGAAATTAAGGTGCTTCGAAGAGGAAAGACCGGATTGCAGGGCAAAGCTTAATGTATTGGGACTAACTGAATATAATCCTTTAGAGATAGTTAAGAAGACACATGGGGTTTCGTATAATGACTATATTTGGTTTCGCTTCCCGGGAGAAATAATAAAGGCATCGGATGTGCTGGTAAGGAGTTATAATGTTTGATGTGAAAATTGATGAAGGCTATATAGTTCAACAAAGCGGAACATCAGAAGGAACGCAAATTAAATATAAAAAAGATAATTATTGGTATAAGCTTGATAATAAAGGTTCTGAAGGTCTTTGTGAATATTTGGCTTCTAAGCTTTTGACATTTACTGATCTCAAGCCGTCTGAGTATATTATATATGAGCAGGGTCATATTAACGGTAGGTATGGTTGTAGAAGTTTGGATTATCTGGACGAAAAAGATGAATTTGTCACGATCTACAGATTATATTATAATGAATTTGGAAAGAATCTTGCTAAGGTCTGTTCCGGATTTGATACAATGGAAGAACGGATTAGATATGTTGTTAAATTTGTGTTAGAAAGTACAAATGTTGATATTTCGGATTACTTGAGAAAAATAATAACTTTGGATTATCTGATTTTGAATGAAGACAGACATTTTAACAATCTGGCGTTGATTTGCGGTGATAATGGGTTTAAATGTGCACCGATATTTGATAATGGAATGTCGCTATTGACGGCTAATCAAAGTGTGAATTGGAATTTCGGTATTGAAGAGAATGTTAAAAGAGTTGTAGCCAGACCGTTTTCAGGTTCTCATAAGAAAATGTTTGAATATTTTGGTAAAGGGTTCGAGTTAGACTCAAATTCAGCGTTGAAATGGCTACAAGCAGAACCACAATCTATAGAGCGAGATGTATTGATTTATCAGCTCAATAATTGTTCAATATAGTCTGGTTTATAAGAGGTTTATTAACAAGGTTTTAATTATATATAGTTTTATTATATAAGAAGGAGTTTTGCAATGCAGAAGAAAGAGGAAGATCTCGGTGAAGAATTATATATGCTCTTAGCGGAGATGCTTAACAGACGTGTCAATCGTGCAGTTCAGGATAGTGTAAGAGGTGAATATGGAACACTTCATTATCTTACATATATTAATGATGGTGAAAGCGCAGGTGAGCTTTCAAGATATCTTCATATAGTACCCGGAAGAATGACGGATATATTGTCAAGCTTAGAATATAAGGGCTACATAGAAAGAAGAAGAGCTCAGGAGGACAAGAGAAGGGTACTTGTCTATATCACGAAAGAAGGCATGTCAGAGGAAAAGAAAAGAAGAGCAGCTATCCGCAAGGAGTATCAGGGACTTCTTAAGAAGCTTGGAAGAAAAGATACGTTAGAGCTTATAAGACTGTTAAAGATCATGCTGTCCTATGATGGTTTATCGGAAGATTGATGTTGGAAGTGGCTTTAGTACGAACTCATGATGGAATTAATATAATAAGTTTTTAAGAGACATATTCAATAAAAATAACTAATTGATAAATATATTATTATTCATTTTTTACAACATTAATAATATTTATATATTTCGCATTGCGAAATAAAATATACTGTGCTATATTCTCCTCGGAACAAATAATTTCGCAATGCGAATAATTAAAGCATGCGGGAAATAATTAAAAGGAGAATGAAGATGATAACACGTGAAAACACCAAAACATTGTATGATCTGTTGAAAAATGC
>OMSZ01000280.1 GCA_900313855.1 uncultured Eubacteriales bacterium | reverse complement strand
TGTACCCCGACTGAGTATAGTTTGACATAACCCCCACCTACACCTAAGCTTAGAGGTGGGGGATTTCTCCGACTGAGTTAAATTATGGCGGCGCGGCCATTAACATCAAAAAGCTTTTCTCTCATAATTCTTCAATAAACTCCTTAATTCTTCCGATAGCTTCCTTAAGCTCATCAAGACTGTAAGCATAAGATATTCGAAGGAAGCCTTCACCACAGGCTCCGAACGCATCTCCCGGAACTACGGCAAGCTTTTTGCTCTTTAGAAGCCTAGTTGCAAATTCCTCCGAGCTCATACCAAACTTACTTATGCAGGGAAACATATAAAATGCTCCCTTAGGCTCAAAGCATGGCAGTCCCATCTCCTTGAATTCATTTAACAGATACTTTCTTCTCTGATCATAAGACTCACGCATCTGTTCAACATCCCTGTCACAATCTTTCATGGCAGCAACGGCCGCATACTGGCTGGTTGTCGGTGCACACATAATAGCAAACTGGTGGATCTTTGTCATTTGTTCAATGATCATTGAAGGTCCTAACGCGTATCCGAGTCTCCATCCGGTCATTGCAAATGCCTTAGAAAAACCGCTGATAACAACAGTTCTGTCTCTCATGCCCGGAAGCGACGCAATGCTTACATGGTTGCCGCTATATGTAAGCTCCGCATATATCTCATCCGAAACAACATAAAGATCATTTTTGATCACAACATCTGCTATCGCTTCAAGATCCTTCTTTTCCATTATTGCTCCTGTTGGATTGTTTGGAAATGACAGCACCAGAAGTTTTGTCTTATCCGTGATGGCTGCCTCTAATTCTTCTTTCGTTAACCGGAATTCATTTTCATTTTTAAGTGAAATGGTCACGGGGACTCCTCCGGCAAGCTCTACACATGGTACATATGACACATAGCACGGCTCCGGAATGATCACCTCATCACCTGCATTTAACATTGCCCTAAAGCAGGCATCAATGCCTTCGCTTCCGCCTACGGTGATCAGCGTTTCCCTTTTCGGATCATAAGTCATATGGAATCTTCTTTCCATGTATCTGCAGATTTCCGTACGAAGCTCCATAAGTCCCGCATTAGATGTATAAAAGGTCTTACCGCGTTCTAACGAATAAATACCCTCCTCCCTGACAGCCCAGGGAGTATCGAAATCAGGCTCACCAACACCTAATGATATCGCATCCGGCATTTCGCTTACCACATCAAAGAACTTTCTTATTCCTGATGGTTTCATCTTGATAACTGTATCTGATAAGGGATTTCTCATGCCATAACCACCTGTCTTTCATCTTTCTTTCGCTGTTCGATCTTTGTACCTGCTTCCTTATATTTCTTTAGCACAAAATGTGTTGATGTAGAAAGCACTCCATCCATAGGAGAAAGCTTTCTTGAAACAAACTGCGCTACCTCTTTCATTGTCTTACCTTCAATAAATACCGTCATATCAAAGCCACCTGACATAAGATATAACGAGGTTACTTCCTCATAATTATATATCCGCTCTGCGACACGGTCAAAGCCCTCACCGCGCTGCGGCTGAACCTTTACCTCGATCAAAGCCGTAACCCTCTCATCATCAGTCTTATCCCAGTTGATCACGGTATTATATCCGCAGATTATCTGGTCAGCCTCCATCTCACGGATTAGCCCTGTAACCTCTGCTTCATCCTTTCCAAGCATTACCGCTATATCCCTTACCGTAAGCTTCGCGTTATTTCTTATCATTCTTAATATCTCTGTCTTAATGTTCTGCATATTTTTATACCTCCAATTTTATTCCTATTCAGGTTATTTTAAATAGCCAAAGTTGTATATTGCGTTGCGCAAATAATAAAAAATCAGTTTCGCAATCACTTAATAATCATTTAACCGTCTTAAACCGGTACCTGCTGTCCGTACATTACCTGACCTAGCATATCACCCTTAGGCGCAACGAGAAATCTTTCTTCCTCTCCGATAGTCACCACTCTCTTCTTTCCGGCAACGGTCTTTCCTAAAACTACAGCATTAATACCGGAATTCTTCATCCTATCAGCAAGTGCCTGTCCTTTATCCGTAATCAACAGCATGCTTCCCTGACCATTCAGCATATATGGATTAATATTAAAGAACTCACATATTTCTATTATTTCCTGTTTCATCGGAATTACATTAACCGGAATACTTACACCCATATTGCAGGCTGAGAGTATCTGCCATAAGGCTCCGAAGACTCCGCCATTTGAAACATCATGGGCGGTAAATATATGTATAGGTTTATCCTCTTTTGCATCGTCATCAGTTCCGGCATAGTTATCTTCAGATATCTTTCCACCAAAGCTATCGCTTGTTTCCAACAAAGCTTCAATCACACCAAGCTCCGGCAGAAGCGATGTTTGATCCATATAAGCTGCCGCAGCATCTATGTAGCTTGTCGGATATCTGATAAGTAGCTCATCACGCTTAATATCTGCTAAAACCGCGCCGCCATATAATCCCGTCCATTTAGTCATTACTATATCCATGCCTGCCTTGACCGATTTCGGTATGTTTTCCCAAAGCCTTCTTCCGTAGGCTGTGATAACGATCGTAGGTTCCGATACAGTAGGTACAAGCGCCGTATCACCCGCGATGATATCAATATTATCCGCCTCGGCTCTTTTAGAAAGAGAATCCATAACAGCTCTTAATGTGCTTTCCTCGCTATGCTCCGGAAGCATTACCGCTAAAGATACCGCAAACGGCGCACCTCCTGCAGCTATACAATTGTTGATCGCGTTATTATATGCATACAACTCATGTCCCGCATAATAAAAGGCAGTGGTGGCCATGGCTGTAACCATATCGCCAAACACTGCCCCATCATACCCAACCGCCGTCCGATAAGAAATATCCTTATTCCTGTATCTGACCGCATTAACTACGGAACGCTTAAATGTATGCTCAGGCAGCTTACCCGTTCTCATACATATATCCTCACATATTATTAATCATTTTAATCAAACAGGCCAGCCTAATCTCTTAAGCTCTCTAATCCTCATCCCGATGACCTCAGCCGCTCCCTCAGGATTGACAGGTGTTTCAGGAGCAGGTGCCTCTGTAGCTGGCGCTTCTGTTGCAGGTGCCTCTGTAGCTGGCGCCTCTGTCGCAGGTGCTTCCGTATCCTTCTTTTCGTCATCCTCATCCTCGTCGTCGTCATCTTCATCGTCCTTATCCTTTTTCTTAGTACCGACGCGAATGGTTGCTTTAGATGCGTTATATTTGCTTCTTCCGTATGGGATGAGTGTACATTCCTGTTCTACTCCGTCCACAGATACATGCTTATACACCTCAACATAATAACCCGTATGGGCAGAAGTCTCGGTAACCTCCTTACCCTCCTCTAAGGTGTCGTCCTTTATCTCCTCCGGCTTATCAGGCTCGTAGGTCTCAATAGTCTTTGACTCATAATAAATGCTTCTGTTAGACGGCCTTGTCTCATGACCGTATATTGCAAATGAAATATAACCGCCGCCTGCATATCCGTCTATGTAGATCGGATAATCCGTGCTGTTGGTAAACTTGAAATCCATATAATCACCGGCAATAGCGGCATCCATTCCAAGAGGAACATAAGATACCGTAAGTGAATGCGGATATCTCTCATCCACCTGAAGCTCCGCCTGCAAAACTGCGTTATACAAGGTAGTGCTCACCTGGCAGATACCACCGCCAAGTCCGTCTACTAATTCATCATTAACATACTGTCCGGCATTGGCATAACCATTCTCCTCCGTAAATGGAGAAACTGTATTATAAACAGAGAACTGCTCCCCGGGCATAAGCACCGTACCGCTTATCTTACTTGCACCGGTAGCAAGATTCTTAGCTCTTTCCGCATAACCGGAGTTATACTCTGTCTGCTTGCTTCCTAATATTGAATCTATCTTCTCAAAATCAGCCGCCGTGTACTTTGGTTGTTCTTCCTCAACAACTGCAGCTATTTTGACATCCTTCTGCTCCCATACTTCCGCAAAGAACTCTTCTAACTTTTTAATAGTCTCATCGACCTTGACTGTTGTTCCGACAACGCCGTCCTCTACAACGAATTCTCCATCAACCCTTGAGATACTGGCATTCTTCGGCTCTTTAACTATTTTCTCCGACTCAGTTTCTATAATATTTTTAAGCTTTGCTGCAGAGAACTTCTTTTCCGGAATAAGTATGGCATTATCCTTCTCAAGACCCTTTATCTCTTTGTATCTGCAAAGAATATTACCCTTTCTTCCGTAACCAAACGCTTCTTCTATGGCATCCTCTGCCGAAACCTCAACATCTATATCACCAAGTGTAGTAGAAAATGATTCACCGCCCGCACTAAATGTAAGCTTAAGCTTATCTATATCCTTAATATAAGAATCATACTGTTCAACCGCCTCAGCCTTAGTAAGTCCTCCGACATACAAGTCATCAACATACACTCCGGAATATATCGGAGCATTATCATCTGAGATCTCTATATCCTTACCGTTAAAAGTACTGCTGCCGCCACCTATAACGGCCTTTACTACCATTACACCCGCATATGCTACAACCATAACGAAAGCGATTAGAATAATAAGCTTTTTGATAAATAATTTCCTTCTTCTGGCTGCTTTCTTTTTGTTTTTCATGATCATCATCCTCTTATAATTATTTGACAACTATTATAACTTTTTGTATCATTTACTATCAGGAAGATGAATTCTAAAAACCTACGGTTGTTACAACTAAGCTGATGACCATAGCAAGTACTAAAATTACCGCTATAACCGCTGAGATAACACGTTGTTTCTTCTTATTACTGAAATTGAACATTAATTACACCTCTTTTCTGAAAGGACAACCTTATGAGATTTCTATACTTACCGATAGCTATAACAATTCTTGTAGCTGTACTTAATCACAACATTAACAAAAACAAAAATCCCGACAAGGTATCCGTTAGTTCCTATATGAAACGGGAGGAGAATGCCAACAGCGTAAGAAGGAAAGATATATCCTCTTTGCCTTACATTCAGGTTCCCGTAAAACAACTACCACTAGATATTACATTAAATGACGAAAAAAAGCAATCACAGATTGAAAAATATCTTGAGCAGATCAATTATCTGTCGGATAAACAGATGCTCAATCTTATAGGAATAAGCAATACAGAGCTTAAGGAAAAGTACGGCGTAGCCAATCTTGAAACATTAACGACCTGTGATCAGAATTATGGCAAAATGTTCTCAAATCTTCAGTTATACGCCGCAGCCATCTACGAAGAATACCCGAAGGAAGCGGCTTCAATAATGGAATATATGATCAAAGAAGGAACCGACATTTCAACCACATATGAGCTGCTTGGACGATACTATTTATCAACAGGCAACACATCCTCCTTTGACATGCTGTATTCAAAAATACCGGACAGAGACTCTATAATCGGCAAAACAATAATCAACAAACTCAACCAACTTAAAGAATCTTAAATCAGAGCCTGCTCTCTGAGCGGCTGTTATTGTTTTTTACAGGGAACATTTTTGTTCCCTGATTTTTTACTTTATGCTTTTTTTTAATTTTTTAAATTTTTATATTTTTTTGCAACACTTTAAGACATTTTTATCACTACAATAATATAAACCGGCAGTTGCGAAACTCTTCGATACTGTATAATATGCACAAATGCAAGTAACGAAAAAAAGGGTTCGCAAACGCCTGAAAATGAAGAAAAGGAGGAGATATTCGTGAATAAAGAGGAAATAACCGCTCATGTACTGCTAGCGAAGAATGGTGACACGGCATCATTTACGAAGTTATATGAGCTTTATTATAAAGATATGTACCGATACGCCTATTATATGTTAGGCGGTGGCGAGGATGTGGAAGATGTGATCAGCGAAACCGTATTAGATGCTTTCACCGGAATTAAAAACCTTAAACATCCTTCCAAATTCAAAGCATGGATATTTCAGATTCTGACCACCAAATGCAAACGTCAGATAGCAGCATACATAGGAGACAGAGAGCACAAGGTTGACGAACCTAACGAGAATCAGCTTAAAGAAGAGGATAATCCTTACGAAATAAGTCTTGATGTCCGCAATGCCTTTGCCGCTTTAAGCGAGCTTGAGCGCACCGTAGTATCGCTGCTTGTCTTTGGCGGATATAACAGTAAGGAAGTTGCAAAACTGTTAAAGAGCAGAGACGGCACGATACGTTCCATCAAGAGCCGGGCCTTTGATAAGATGGCCGGATATCTTACCGAATATTGATCCCTTAATAACACTTTTCATTTAAGAAAGGAGTCTGTCATTATGAAAGAAGAAGATATTATGAAAAAGATCAGAGAAGACAGTGATAATCTTCAGATTCCGGATAGTCTGTCTCCTGAAAATATAGAGAAAATGCTAAATGAGCACGTAGCAAATAAAACTGATGACAACAGCAAGGTCACACAATTTCCTGCAAGAAAGAAGCTTGCCATCGCTATAGCCGCTTGCTTTGGACTTATTATAGCAGGTTCAGGCGCGATCGGACTTATTAACCGCAATCAAAATTCAGAAACCACCGCTGTATATGAGGAAGCAGCAGAAGCCACAGGAAACGATGCCTTAAAGGAGGAAGCCGCCAGCGCTGAAGCAGCCGACGAAACCGCCGACTATGAAGATAATGCCGATGATAGTTCTTACGCTTTATCTAACGAAGATGATAAT
>OMSZ01000020.1 GCA_900313855.1 uncultured Eubacteriales bacterium | reverse complement strand
TATAGCAAATAAGCATATACTGCCATCCATAACCATACTGTTATATTAATACCGCTGATCGTCATATATTATCATCCTTTAGCTACATTCTTCTCATCCAATATTTCAGATACGCCTTCTTAGTCTGTTCCTTATAGGTTTTCCCGACAGGAATCTCCTGTTTTGGCTCATCAAGAATTATCCTGTCTCCACCAAGGTAAGCAATGCGTGCCAGATTGACAATATACCCGCCATGGCATCTTACCATACTGCCTGAAAGTCTCTTATCCAACGAACTGATACTGTCATAGCACGAATAATTATCGGTAACAGTATGAATTATAGTCTGCCTCTGTTTCTTCTCAACAAAGCATATATCATTTTGTGAAATAAAGAGCTTATGACCCTCACTCATTATCTCAAGCGGGGTTTGATCTTCAAATGCCTTATAAATGTTAAGCGCCTTTTCAACAGCTTTGGCCAGCATTACTTCCATATTATTCTTCATTACAAAATAGCAGTGATCCGTATCATAAACCTCCGGCGCAAATTCAAGAATATGGGTAAGATATATAACCTGTGTCTTTTCGCTTACACAGTTCAATCTCTTTGTAAGGGCAATTCCATCATAATCCTTGCCGGCAAATTCTATATCCATAATAACTATATCAGGCTTTTCTATTTCCGGCTTTTCCTCAGCAGACGATCCTTTATTATCACTTCCCTGTTCATCAGCCTCTTCAAGCCTTGTGATCATTTTTTCAAAATCATCCGGCTCATATGTATCAACCTGCACATCATATTCTGCAAGCTGCGGGATATTTTTAACATAATCCCTTACCTTCGCACACTCCTTATGTTCATCATCACAAATTGCTATTATCATAGTAGTACCTCCATTTACTCTATCATACTAAATATAACAAATCAAAGAAGGCTTAATCCTTTATAGCTTTCTTTGGTAATTCCAGGCAAACCCTGAATTCATCATCAAGATCAACAAACTCAACTCTTCCACCATACTTATCAACAATTTCATTGATCACTGCTATTCCAAAGCCGTGTTCTCTGTCATTTCCTTTGCTTGTCTTTATTGTATTTCCATCATATCTAAGCTTTGATCCTTTGCTCTTTGAATTGGTAACGACAATTTTCTCCATCCTGCCCGGTTTAATATCAATAATTATATGAGCATTCTCACATCCTATGGCCGCTTCCATAGCATTATCCAGAATATTTGATAATAGCGCTGTCGTGTCCGCCTCACTCATATTCCAGTCTAAATTCTCAGAAGAGGAAGCATTTATCAACATTTCAATACCCTGTTCCTCCGCCCTTTGCTTCTTATAAGACAATATGCTATTAAAAACCGGATCAGCCGAATATGATACCAGATCATATCCTACCTTTTCCTTATCCGTTAAAAATGCCGCCGATTTTGAATCGAATTTTCCTAAAACCCGATTATATTCCTTAAGCTCAGCAATCATATTATCGTCATAATGATATTTGTAGTTGAGCTTCTTAATATCTCTGTTTATTTTATTATTGCTTATATTAATTACAATAATAACCATACCCATGACACATATCGGTATGACAATCCACCATATTTCAATACCCACCGCTTTTCTCCGTTGTATCAAACTATATTTCTAGGATTAATATGTTATCATATAGTTATCATTATATCAATACTTTCTCCAACATCCGGGGACAAAAAGAATAAGCACAGGGAACAGTTCAAGACGCCCTGCAAGCATATCGAAAATAAGGATACATTTTGAAAAATTACTGTAGAAATCAAAATTCCTAGTCGGTCCGACAAGCCCAAGTCCGGGTCCTATATTATTAAGAGTAGCTGCCACAGCAGTAAAATCCGTAGTAAAATCATGTCCGTCAATGCCCACTAAAAGGACAGACACAAACACAAGTATAAAATATATAGCAGCATACGCGTTGGTTGAACGCAACGTCTCATCGGATAAGGACTGATTATCTATATGAATTCTTTTGCTTAAGTTTGGATGAATGATAAGCTGAAGCTCCTTACCGATCGATTTGCACAGAATAAGCAGACGCGACACCTTAAAGCCTCCTCCGGTACTGCCCGCGCAGGCACCGATAAACATGAGAATAACAAGAATAGTCTTGGAAAACTGAGGCCACTGATCAAAATCAACAGTAGAAAAACCACTTGTAGTTATGATCGAGCCCACCTGGAAAGCCGCATGTCTTATGCTTTCCCTGATAGTCGGATACATATGATGTATGTTCCAGGTAATAATACAGGTACTTGAAAAGATAATCGCAAGATACCATCTTATCTCCTCAAACCTAAACGCCTGTTTGAACTGCCTTACGATCAGGCAGAAATACATATTGTAATTGATACCGCTGATGATCATGAAGAATGTTATAACATTCTGCTGAAGCGGAGTAAATGATGCCGCTGAATCATTATATATTCCATAGCCGCCCGTTCCGACAGTTCCAAATATCATGGTTGCCGCTTCAAACACCGACATTCTTGTAAAAAGGAACGCAATAAAACCGAAGACAGTAATCCCTATGTATGCTGCAT
>OMSZ01000345.1 GCA_900313855.1 uncultured Eubacteriales bacterium | reverse complement strand
GGGATGCGCACGGATTCGAATAGGAAGTGAGTCTGCTAAAGCAGACCCGAATCCGGCGCGCAAGACTCGCGAGCGAGTCTTGACACGCGAAGCTGGTTCTTGGGGGCATGAAAACTATTATAGACAATGGAGATGATATAATGAGCGGAAGAAATGAAGAAGAAGTTAAAGATATTACATTGTTAGGGAATAAGAGTGTGGAATACAGGTCGGATTATGCGCCTGAGGTTTTGGAAACATTTATTAACAAACATCCGGACAATGATTATTTTGTAAAGTTTAACTGTCCTGAATTTACTTCACTTTGTCCGATAACCGGTCAGCCGGATTTTGCTACTATCTATATTTCTTATGTTCCGGATGAACGGATGGTTGAATCAAAGTCGTTGAAGCTTTATCTTTTCAGCTTCAGAAATCATGGTGATTTTCATGAGGATTGCGTGAATATTATCATGAAGGATCTTATCAGATTAATGGATCCGAAATACATTGAGGTGTGGGGCAAATTCACACCGAGAGGAGGTATCTCGATAGATCCGTATTGCAATTATGGTAAAAAAGGAACAAAGTGGGAAGAGGTTGCCTGGAACAGGTTAAGCAATCATGATCTATATCCTGAAAAGATTGATAACAGATAGTGGAAGGTTTTAGCGATGACTTATAATGAGTGCGTAGATTATATATTATCAATACCAAAGTTTGCTGATAAGCTTGGAACAGATAATCTGAATAGAATATTATCTATTATGGATCATCCTGAGAGAAGTTATCCGGTGATACATGTGGCTGGTACCAATGGAAAGGGCTCTACATGCTCGTATTTGGCATCAATTTTGAAAGAAAAGAGTAAAAGGGTAGGAATATTTACCTCACCGCATTTGATTCGCTTAAATGAGCGTATACGGGTTAATGATACTCTTATAGCAGATGACGAATTTACAGAGATATTTTGTGAGGTTATGGAGTACATTGAATTGGCAGAAAAAAGAGGGATTTCACATCCTTCTTTTTTCGAGTTTGTTTTCCTCATGAGTACTTTGTATTTTCGGAGAAAAAAAGTTGATTATGCTATATTTGAAACAGGTATGGGCGGCAGGCTTGATGCAACTAATGTTGTTGATCCTATATTGTGCATCATTACCTCTGTAGGAATGGATCATATGCAGTATCTGGGCAATACTCTTGAAGAGATTGCTTCTGAAAAAGCAGGTATAATCAAAAAAGATGTACCGGTCGTTTTCTTTGACAGAAAGGATGCTGCGACAGGAGTGATAGCAAAGTATTGTGAAAAAACAGGTGCGATTCTACATCTTGTCGAAAAAAAACAGTACAATTTATTGAAAATAACAAAAAAAACCATTGATTTTTCTTTTCAAAGTGTTTATTATAGGTATGATAGTTTGCAGATAAAGAAAACTGCATTATATCAGATTGAGAATGCGGTTCTGGCTGTAAGAGCTTATGAGCTGCTATGGGATATGATCAAAGATCACGACATATCACATGATGTTATCAGTCGTGATTTCATACATATAGATTTGGATAAGATCTGCAGTGGCCTGTATAATATGACGTGGCCCGGAAGAATGCAATGTGTAGCGGATCGTATATATGTGGACGGCGCTCATAATGAGGAAGCGATCAAAGCGTTTTGCCACACTTTAGAGGTGTTGTTCCCGGATGAACAAAAAGTACTTTTATTCGCTGTATCTAAGGATAAAGATTACAAAAGGATGATAGAGCATTTGGGCCGTATAGATTTTGATGAGATCATACTTGTAAGATATAGTAGTGATCGTTCGGCGGAATTAGATGTAGTTGAAAGTACATTCAAAGAAGTATTTAGACATTTATCGGTCAGTGAGATCACTGCCTTTGATGATATAAGGACGGGCTTTGAATATGCGAAAGCCCATGTTGAGGATCGGTTATTGTTTTGTGTTGGGTCTTTATATCTGGTAGGTGACCTCCTGAATATTTTGGGAGTATAGAAATGATTAATTTTGACGAAGAAGTAAGAAAGTTTAAGCCCTGCTTAGAGCTTGCTCAGGCAGAGGATGCGATATATCATAATGATGTTAAGGATATTACGGATGTATTAGAGGAGATGTTACAACAGATCAAGGGCGAGAAAGGCGAATAAGGCGATGAATAATATGGTGTGTTTGAATTGTGGAGCACCCGTATTAGAGAACGGACACTGTAGCCGTTGCCATATGAGCTATGATCTGTTAGCTAAGGCATTTAATACGTCTAATTATTATTATAATTTAGGCTTGGATAGAGCATGTGTCAGGGATCTTACCGGTGCTATTGATGCATTGAATTTATCGCTTAAGTATAACAAGCAGAATATCAATGCAAGAAATTTATTAGGTTTGATTTATTATGAAATGGGTGAAGTTGTTTCCGGGTTGATGCAATGGGTTATCAGCAGTAATTATCTTCCGGAGAATAATGTTGCTTCACGGTATCTTGATGAGATTCAATCGGATCCTGTCAAGTTAGAGGAAGCCAATCAGCTTGCAAAGCAATTTAATCAGGCGTTGAATCATGCTAAGCAAGGGACAAAAGATCTGGCCTTCATTCAGATGAAAAGAATACTATCAAGTTATCCTCACTTTGTTAAAGGTTATCTGCTTTTGGCATTATTGTATATGGATAACGGTAATCAGGATAAAGCGAAGAAAGCCCTTAAGAGAGTTCTTCGGATTGATAAGAATAATACCCTTGCAGTGAAATACCTGTCTGAAATGGGAGTTGCTCCAAGAGACATTATTGAGATGAAGGAGAGCAGCAAGAGGATTAATCCTGATGAGGCATATAATGATGATGATCAGTACAAATCCGATCTTCAGACCTTTGTCGAACAGGGAATAGCTAATATTGATGATCTTGATGATCCGGATGTAGAGGTTGGAGCTTTTCAGGAGCTTAATAATAATAAGTTCAATCTGGTGTATGTGGCTGTGGGACTTGTTATAGGAATCCTGGCCTTCTGGTTATTGGTTCTTCCTACAAAGCTTAATTCGGTTAATCAGAAGAACAGAGAAATTAAGCTTGATTATAGTGAGCAGATCTCATCTAAGAATGTTGAGATTAATGATCTTAATAAGCAGATAGATGATCTTAATGCTCAGATTGAGGCATTTAATGCAAAGGATGATGAAAAGCAGGCACAGACAGAGGAAAGACAGGAATCCTTCTTAGTTATTAAAAACAGTGTGCCTAATTCAACCTATGATGCGCTTGTCGCAGAAGCTGCAAAGCAGATTGAAGCCGGGCAGTATAAGCAGGCCATATCTTTATGCAATGTTGCATTGGAGATTCATGAGGGCGAGGAGGCTTATTACTATATAGGTATGGCTTATCTTGATGATCATGATGAAAAGAATGCAAAGTCGGCATTTTTGACACTTAAGGAGAATTATCCTGAAAGCAGTCATTTGGATGATATATCAGATTATATTTCGGAATGATATATTAACCGAGGTTAATATTTTATCTGATTGAATGAGATGGATAATTTAACTGTGGTTAATAATTGAATGGTTGAATATGTAATTTGACTGTAGTTAATATTGATATACGAAAGAGAAACAGTTTGAAGTTGGTCGGACTGTTTCTTTTTTTGTTTTGCGATATTAGTTGTTCTGCTTGTTGTCCATAGATAATATGCAGGCAATTATAATTATTATAAAGAAAGTGAAGGAAAGAAAAATGGAAAAAGATTTGCATGAGCTTATGGGTGAGACCTTAATTATTCATCTGCCTGAGGAGTTGGATCACCATACGGTGGGTGAGGTGAGAAATGCTACTGATGACCTTTTTATAGGAAAAAGAGTAAGAAATGTGATCTTTGATTATGGAAAGACAAGCTTTATGGATAGTTCGGGCATCGGACTTATAATGGGGAGATACAGGGAAGTAAGATATCTTAAAGGAAATGTGTATCTTGTTAATATCGGAAAGAAAATGGAAAGAATACTTGAAATATCCGGATTGTATCGCGTTGCGATAAGGGCTGAGGATATAAGTACAGCTATGGAGATGATTAAAGAATAATGAAAATTAAATGCAGATAAATTTGATTACTGGTAAAAATATGTTGAAGAGGAGAAAAGACATGAATAATAAAAATAGTAATATGACAGTTGAGTTTGACAGCATATCAAAGAATGAAAGCTTTGCCAGGGTGGTGGTTGCTGCCTTTGTTGCAAGACTGGATCCTACACTTGTTGAGATTTCTGATATTAAAACAGCGGTATCGGAAGCTGTAACTAATTCAATTATACATGGATATGAGAATCAAATAGGGAGAATAAAAATAGATGTAAGTATTGATGGGGATGAAGTCACAATTGTTGTGACTGATAATGGAATCGGGATCGACAATATAGAAAAGGCAATGGAACCAATGTATACATCAAAGCCTGAGTTGGAACGATCCGGTATGGGTTTTGCTTTTATGGAAGCATTTATGGATGAATTATCCGTGGAATCAAATCCGGGTGAAGGAACAATTATTACTATGAGAAAGGTTATTGGCAAAGAGGATGATAATTGGGATAAAGAATTAGATTAGTGGAGGCGTCATGGACAAGACTTTAGAATTATTAAAGCTTGCAAAAGATGGTGACGAGGAAGCGAAAGAAAAAATGGTAAAAGACAATCTGGGACTTGTGTGGTCAGTAGCTAGAAGATTCATCGGGAGAGGGCTTGAATTAGATGACCTTTATCAGATAGGCTGCATAGGACTTATGAAATGTATAGATAAATTTGATCTTTCTTATGATGTTAAGTTTTCTACATATGCGGTACCGATGATAGCCGGAGAAATAAAACGGTATCTTAGGGATGACGGTATAATAAAAGTGAGCCGCAGTCTTAAAGAAATTGCATATAAGGTGGGCAGAGTAAGAGAACAGATAATGAACAGCACTGGAATAGAACCGGGTATAGAAGATATTTCAAAGATACTTAATATAGAAGTTGAGGAGATTGTCGCATCACTAGAGGCGAATGTTGATGTTGAATCAATTAATAAAACACTATACCAAAATGACGGTAATGAAATATGTATTGAGGACAAGCTGGCAGATGCAAGGGATGAGCATGAGCAGGTCCTAAATCGTGTTGTGATCAACGAATTGCTATCGGAATTAAAGGATGTTGAAAGTAAGATTATAAAGCTTAGATATTTTGATAATAAAACACAATCGGAAATAGCAGATGAGATAGGAATATCACAGGTGCAGGTGAGCAGGATGGAAAAAAAGATATTACAGAAAATGAGAACAAGGTATTATAGTTAATGTCTGATGCAAAACTTGTTTATTATTGCTGCTTATGATATACTTTGAAGGATTATTATATAATTGGGAGTGTGTAAAATGAGCAGTTTTCATGTTGAACTTAAAAGGGTTGTTGATGACAGCTATGATATAGAGATAGGATATGAGCTTGTTGGGAAATTGATAGAAGATATTAAAGGCGGACTTGTCGGAGGTATTCGTAAGTTCGCTGTTATCACTGACAGTATAGTAAAGGATATCTATGGATTGCCGGTG
>OMSZ01000365.1 GCA_900313855.1 uncultured Eubacteriales bacterium | reverse complement strand
TGACACAGTCATCAACTATCCATCTTATCGGTGCGTCCAAAAGACCGGAAGCGGCAGCATTTTCTTTTGCCCATGTCACCATACCCTTAGAGGCATCCACGTGTGTGACGGCAGCTCCTGCGGCAGCAGCAGCACAGGTCGCACCTCCTGTATAGGCAAAGAGATTAAGAACTTTGATCGGTCGACCGGCATGCTTTATCAGATTAGAAAACCAGTCCCAGTTAGCAGCCTGTTCGGGAAAAAGCCCGGTATGCTTAAAGCTGAATGGTTTAAGGTGAAAAGTAAGATTACCATATCTGATCGACCATTGTTCCGGCAGATCGAAAAATTCCCAGCTTCCGCCACCCTTAGCACTTCTGTGATAATGTGCGTTTAACTTTCTCCATGCCGGATTCTTCTTTTCTGTGTTCCAGATCACCTGCGGATCAGGTCTTAACAATATATATTTGCCCCAACGCTCTAATTTCTCACCGCCAGAGGTGTCGATCACTTCATAATCCTTCCAATTATCTGCTATCCACATAGTATCTCCAATCTGTTATTATATATGTTTTTCCTGTATTTATCACATTTATTATATTACAGGATGGTTTCATTGTTTGTTGTAATTATAACATTATATATAAGTTTTGTTGTTTGTTGTAACTATTACATTATATGAAAGTTTCATTGTTTGTTGTAATTATTACATTATATGAAAGATTTCGTTACTGCTTTAATTTATTACATTTCTGCATGAATTCATATAATTATCAGCATTAATGATCGTTAATTAGCCGGCTCCGATTTAATGATATCACCATTATTATCATCATTATTTTTATTGTTATTACCGGCTGTTGAAGAACCTTTTTTGAATTTCGTTTTTGATGCAGCTTTAACAAGTATTGCATTAGGCATATATCTTCCGCGTCCTGTTACTGATGAGGATTTGGTAATAAATTGTCCCTTGTAATACATTACTGATGAGCTGCCGCCGTCTAAGTTCATTCCCTGATATGCTTTGTATCTTAACATTATATCAGCACAGTCTTCAACAGTACAGCCTATACTGTGAGCCTGACGACCGTCAACAACTAATAAAAGCATTGTTCCATCCTTGGTCTGACCGATGGTTGATCGGGGCTGGATTCCCATTCCGTAGGTTCCGTCTACGACGCTCTTACCATCTATTATCAATCCCGGATAGAATTCCATTGCCCAACGGTATTCTTCCTGCATTCCGGGTGTGAAGTATGAAATATACATACGTTCATCCTTTTCCTTAACACCGAAATATTTCCATGCCGGTTCCTCATGGTGCGAGCCATAGTCAACTCCATCGATGACTAAGCAGCCTTTGACCTGTGAGCCGAAGCTTTCTCCTTTGGGATCCACGAACCCGCTGGCGTTAATACCTAAGATCGCATCATTGGTTTCACAGAAGGAATCAATTTCCTGTCCGAAGGAACCAAGAGAGGTTGATTTGGCCATAAATACCTGCTCGGACTCTTTGATGATTGCCATTTTACCCTGATAACCGCTTCCCTTAACTCCAATGATAAGGAGATTGTTGGGTATATCAACAACTAAAAGATCGTCATCCTCTGAGGTTTTTAACTTAAGCTTTTGGTTAAGATCTTCAATAACGAGATTGTCATAGCCGTCTTTGACAAGATCCGGATGTTTTTTAATGTAGTCTGAAAAAGAATCGCTCTTAAGCTCCCAATATTTCTTGAAGAATTCTAAGTCCTCTGTAGAATCAATTATATCTTCAACATCATCCCATGTGCTGGCAAGGTCTTCCTGAGCTTCACGTCCCTCATCATATTTTAACATCACATCAGCGATAATATAATTAGGTATGAACCATGTGGCAAGCCATTGATGAGTATTGGTTGTCATGGCTGTCTCAATATATATAGTTCTCCATTTTTTGATAAAAGCGATATTAGAGAAGACGAAGAACAGATATAATATCATACAAACGGATAATACGATTCCAAGACGTGCAAAATGTCCGCTAAGCTTCTCTCGTTTACTCTTAGGTACATTAGTAACTGTATATGGTTTTGACAGATCATCTGATGCTTTTCCTGATATCTCTTCAGATTTGCTCAAGGGATTAGATATAAATGAATTATTGTCTTTACCGGAAGCTTTGTCTGTTGACTTGCTGTTATGAAGCTCTTCAAACGAAACTATAGTAGGTTCACTATCATTAATATGCTTGTTATCATTCATTGTAGTATACTCCTCAAATATAAAAGGATATAGAAATTTAAAAACAATGTTAACATAATGCATTATACACAATATATAGTTTTTTTTCAACAACATATTGTATATTTCATATGTAAATCCTACTGCAAGACTTACGGGTGAGTGCCTTGAATATAGCGATAATAATATCCCCCACCTGATATACACTTAATCTATCAGATGGGGGATATAGAAAGAGGATATTGAAGAAAAAAGTATTACTCTGAAAACAAATCGGTAAATCTCTTAAAGGCAGCCCTGCCTTCATC
>OMSZ01000141.1 GCA_900313855.1 uncultured Eubacteriales bacterium | reverse complement strand
TTTCTGTTAAAAAGTTGATTGTAATATTATTACCAAACTCTCTAAGCTGCTCAGTAATCTTCTCGTTCCTGATTACTTTCATTTCTTTAGAAAATCCGTATTCAAGACCGGAATTAACGTAATTCTTCTCAGCATTAACATCATATCCGTCCATTCCTGCAAGATAAAGTTCCTTTATTCCAAGCTCTATAAGCACTCGGATAAATACAAGTCCGGAATTGTCCATCAAATCAACATCACTCATCCTATAACTTGAAAAGTTCAGTCTATAGTCGTAATTTCTCGCATCTCTAATATTAGATGTGATTATCTTTTTGACACTATCAAGCTCTTCTAACTTAGAGTATCTACGCATATGACAACTAAACACATAATCAACAGGATACTCTTCAGGACAATAATTAAGTCCTACCACTATAGGATGATTCTCTTCGACAAATGATTTTATATCTGAACTTTGCTTGGTTATACTCTTACCGGAACCCAAGACAAGTATTTTTCTTCCTGAAAACTCACCACGTAGTTTCTCAATATCAACTTTGTCATCCACAAGGTTTTCCTGAAAATGAGAGTATATCTCTTCCGCACTCTCATCACTATATATCTCTTTGACTCCTTTTGGAATTGACCTTAATATCTCATTAAATGCCTTAACCGTAAGAGTTCCTTTCCCTGCAAAATACTTAGCATAATTAGGGTGGCAACCATTAGTAGCCGAAAGATAGAACGGCAATGAATAGCCCCAAAATTCTTTTTGATATATTTCATTAAGATACTCATCTATAATTTCAAGCAATGGTTCAATTCTATAACTCTTGCCAAAATTCTCATTCATATACTGGAGGAAAAGTTCCAAATTAAGATTACCGGCTCCTCTTCCCATTCCAAATACACAACCGTCAATAACAATGTCACGATTAAGATTCATTTCGGCCAAAGTCTGCGCATTACCGGCTGCCTGCTGAAGGTTGTTATGCGAATGATAACCTATAGCAAGTCCCGGACGCAAATTATGATCGATTATACTTACCATACGCATGAACTCTTTGCGTTTGATAAGTCCAAATGTATCAACGATAGCTACTCCAACAACATCAAGAGAATTGCACTTTTGCACAGTCTCTACAAGTTCAATATCCGTATATTCGTCTGTTCCAACAAACTGCGCAAAAACATCATATCCCATCTTAATAAGCTTCTCGCAGTAATCATAGCCTTCCTTAATTTTGCTCTTTTTAAAAATAACTCTTATTCCATCAAGAGCATCATCTCTTCTATCGCCTAACTTTTCCAATGGAAGCGGATTGCCAACATCAAGCATTCCAAAATACTTTACATTTGGATCTTTTGGGGCAATAATCTTGGCAATTTCTTCATTGCCCGGGAAAAGAGTCTTGTCAGGATTATACGTAACATCTCTCATAAAACCTATCTCAAAATATTCCACACCCGAACTAATAATTCTCTTTCCGATTTCTTTGATGGCTTCCTCTCCAAAATTCCAATCATTAATATATCCGCCATCTCTCATTGTACAATCCAATATATTTATATTGCCCATAACTATCCTCTTTCTACAATGTTATTAGTTGTCTTCTTCAACAAAATTAATTCTTTCTTCCTCAATTACAAGTGGACGTTTCATAATACGTTTATTCATGCTAAGCACATACTCTCCAAGGAACCCGATAAAGAACAACTGCATTGAACCCAATACAAGAACAGCAAGCAATACAGGTGTCATACCTGCTGCAAATCTATCCCAGTATATCAACTTAAGAATAAGATAAACCAATGCAATTACAATACTTATTGCCGAAAGAATAAAACCAAAAATAGTAGCTATTCTAAGTCCAACCTTGGTATATGATGTAAACGAAAGCATTGCCGCGTCATATAACGTATACCAGTTATTATGCGTTTTTCCAGCACGACGTTTTTGCTGTTCGTAAGAAATATCAACTCTCTTAAATCCAAGTTCTGCAACTATTCCGCGAAGAAACGGTGTTGGATCATCAAGATTTTTCAACACTTCAACAAAACTCTTATCATACAAACCAAATCCGGTAAAATGCTCTATTTGCTCGACATCAGACATCTTTTTAATGGTCTTGTAATAGCATGTCCTTAGGAAACGCATTATCTTATTTTCCTTACTTGCGGTCTTTATGGC
>OMSZ01000301.1 GCA_900313855.1 uncultured Eubacteriales bacterium | reverse complement strand
TCATACATATCCTTCTGGATAGTCTCAAGAAGCTCTCCGATCTTTACCTCTATCTCATCAAGCGATACCTCAATCTTTTCTCCTGTATCACGGCGGACAACAAGTGCCTTGTTAGCCTCGATATCTCTAGGACCGATCTCTACACGAAGAGGAATTCCTCTCATCTCCTGCTCAGCAAACTTCCAACCCGGATTCTTGTCTGAATCATCAACCTTTACCCGATATGCACTAAGCTTCTTTGCAAGTTCTTCCGCCTTCTCTAAAACGCCTTCCTTCTTCTGCATTACAGGTACTATCATCACCTGGCAAGGTGCGATCTTAGGCGGAAGCACAAGACCCGAATCATCACCGTGCACCATTATAATGGCACCGATAAGTCTTGTCGTCATTCCCCATGAGGTCTGATGAACATACTCAAGCTTATTGTCCTTACTTGTATACTGAATTCCGAATGCCTTGGCAAATCCGTCACCAAAGTTATGGCTTGTTCCGGACTGTAACGCCTTACCGTCATGCATAAGTGCCTCGATTGTATATGTCGCCTCAGCACCGGCAAACTTTTCCTTCTCGGTCTTCTGTCCCTTGATAACCGGAATGGCAAGCACCTCTTCACAGAAGTTTGCATATACATTTAACATCTGTACAGTTCTTTCTTCTGCCTCCTCTGCAGTCGCATGAGCAGTATGTCCCTCCTGCCACAGAAATTCTCTTGAACGAAGGAACGGTCTTGTCTCCTTTTCCCATCTGACTACTGAACACCACTGGTTATAAACCTTAGGAAGATCACGATAGGACTCTATCTCATTTTTATAAAAATCACAGAAAAGAGTTTCTGAAGTAGGTCTTACACAAAGTCTCTCCTGTAAAGGATTAAGTCCTCCGTGTGTCACCCATGCAACCTCGGGCGCAAATCCCTCCACATGATCCTTCTCTTTTTGCAAAAGACTTTCCGGAATGAACATAGGAAGATACACATTCTCAACGCCTGTCTCCTTGAATCTTTTATCAAGCTCGGCCTGAATCCTCTCCCAGATAGCATATCCGGCAGGCTTTATAACCATACAACCCTTTACACTTGTATAATCGATCAAATCCGCTTTCAATACCACATCGGTATACCACTGCGCAAAATCCTCCTCCATGGAAGTAATCTGCTCAACCATCTTCTTTTCCTTAGCCATCTCTTTTCTCCTTTAAAGCTTCCGACTGAGTCGGGTTTCTTATAACCCCAACTTTAGATATAGCTTAGAGTTGGGGAATTTCTTCGACTGAATTAAATAACTTTAACAATAGCACAAAGACAGAAAATCCGATCTGATAAACAGATTAGATTTCCTGCCCTAGAATTCTAGCATTTTCATAGCAAACTTTCAATAGTTTCTTGAATCAGAATTCCTCTAATTCAATTACATCAAAGGCATCTCCCTCCGGCTCCTTCTTAAATACCAGATGCTCACCTGTTGACGGATGCTCAAACTCAAGCCTGGTAGCGTACAATGCCATCTGTTGATACTTCTTCTTTGTCTTCATAAATGCCGGATTATACTTAGTATCTCCGTAAATGCCGGCTCCTCTTTGTGCCATCTGAACACGTATCTGGTGATGTCTTCCGGTTATCAGCTGTATTAGTACATAGGTTAGAATTCCTTTATCTGTCTCAAAAACGTCCAACACCTCATAATCAAGTTCAGCTTTCTTAGCTCCCTTGGTTTTTGCGTCGACAACCCTTGTAGTATTGGTCTTTCCATCCTTTAGAAGATAATCCGTTAAGGTTCCGTATTCGTTTGGCAGTTCTCCGGTCAAAACCGCCTGATAATATTTGATCATCGTACCATCCTGCACCTGATCAGAGAGATTAGCTGCCGCCTCCTTATTTTTGGCAAATACCATAACTCCGCCTACCGGTCTGTCAAGTCTGTGAACCATTGCAAGATAAGGCTCTTCCTCTAATTTCTCATTTTCAAAAATATGGTTTTTGAGAAAGGTGAGCAGATCCGTGTCACGGCTTTTATCTCCCTGCACCGGTATTCCATAAGGCTTTACACATACAATTATATCATTATCCTCATACATTATCTCAATTTTCATATTTCATTCTCTCCTCACGGTGCAAACCTACATGTTTCTATATTAAACGACAAAAGCATTTTTGTCACCCACCATAAATATTATCACGCCGCCTGACATTATGTGTCTTTAAACCATTATTTATCCGACAAAGCGATAACCAACTCCCCAAACAGTTTCAATATGTTTTGGGTTATCCGGATCATCCTCTATCTTCTGGCGCAATCGCATAATATATGTGGTAACTGTTTCGGAATAATTATCGACAACATTCTGATTCCATACTTCCTTGTATAATTCTTCCTTGGTAACCACGATGCTTTTTCTTTGGGCAAGATAAAACAAAACATTAAATTCCTTCATAGTCAGGAACACCTCCTGATTATGTCGGTATACTCTTCTGTAAATTGCTTCAATGACAATATCATCAGTTTTTACGCAACCGAAATAACTGGTAAGTCTCCGGTATTGTTCACATCTGGCCTGAATTCTTGCTATAAGCGCCATTTCCTGATAAGGTTCTGAAATATAATCATCAACGCCTGACTGAAACATTTTGATCTTTGTCCACTCATCATTGCTTTCGCTGATGACCATTATCGGTACATCTGTATATCTACGATACTCTCTGCATATATCAAAATACAGACCGGCATCCCGGCACAAGATAATTACTACATCTTTGTGAAAAACCAAGCTGTCAAAATCCTCATCACTATTAATATTAACCAGAGTAACTTTATATCCGCTTATCTGCAAATAATCCTGAAAATGACATTCCTTCCATTCTGAATCGTAAACTACGAGTATTTCAATCAACACTCCAACCTCCTCTAATATTATTATTGATAATTCGAACCGACCCGGTTCATTGACTGCTATGCTTTAAGAAATAAACATCTTAAAAACACGTTTCATTTCAGAAAAAAACACAGATAATAATAACTGCACTAAAGAAACGTATAAATAAGCAAACCGGCTGATAAGCCATAAAGAACCTGCTTACTCATAGCAAAATAGAAAAGATTGTAATGATGTCAAGGCTGGGGAACCCTGACGGAAAGGAATTATATCAACCAACTTTAAGTTTGAATTTCTGAATATCTTTATCTGTCTCGACGATCTCAATCTGTCCGCCGAGGTTGCGGAGCTTTTCATCAAAAGACTCGTAGCCGCGCTGAATATATTTGATATCTTCAACCACGGTAAAACCATCAGCAACAAGTCCTGCTATTACAAGCGCTGCGCCGGCCCGAAGATCAGGCGCCACAACATCAGCTCCCGTAAAATGTTCTACTCCATCAATAATAGCTGTATTACTCTCGACCTTAATCCGTCCACCCATACGGAAAAGTTCGTCTACATATTTGAATCTGTTCTCAAAAATGCTCTCGGTGATAATTGAAGTACCCTCCGAAAGTGCCAGCACAACCGCCATCTGTGGCTGCATATCCGTAGGAAATCCGGGATAAGGCAGCGTCTTGATATTAGTTGAACCTAATCTGTGATTGCTTACTACTCTTACCGCATCATCATATTCCATTACAACAGCACCGATTTCCTTAAGCTTTGATGAAATTGCTTCCAAATGCTTAGGGATAACATTCTTTATATTAATATCACCCTTTGTCGCTGCAGCTGCAACCATAAATGTTCCCGCTTCGATCTGGTCAGGTATGATAGAATACTCTGTACCCTTAAGCTTCTCAACTCCGCGGATTCTTATCACATCAGTACCTGCGCCCTTGATATTAGCTCCCATACTGTTAAGGAAGTTGGCAACATCAACTATATGCGGCTCCTTTGCAGCATTCTCAATAACAGTCTTGCCCTCTGCAAGCGCTGCTGCCATCATAACGTTGATCGTTGCTCCGACAGAAACCTGATCCATATATATATGATTACCGACAAGATGTTCAGCCTCCGTATGTATCATGCTGCTGTGAATATTGACCTTTGCGCCTAACGCCTTGAAGCCCTTGATATGAAGATCGATAGGGCGGCTTCCTATATTACATCCACCCGGCAACGCAACAGAAGACTTCTTATATTTGCCAAGCAGCGCGCCAAGCAAATAATAGGAAGCACGGATCTTACGTATAAATTCATTGTCAACACAATTATCCGCCAGAGGATTGATAGTTCCTCCGCAGATCCTTACCGTGTGTTCATCTATAAAATTAACTCTTGCGCCAATTCCTTCAATTGCCTGCAAAAGCACTCTTGTATCTCTGACATTCGGAACGTTCTCAACCACAACCTCTTCATCAGTCATGATCGCAGCAGCCAATATTCCTAAGGCTGCATTTTTAGCTCCTGCGATGGTAACCTCTCCCACCAAGGGATTACCACCCTTAATAACATATTGTTCCATCATTGCACCTCTTAAAATGGTTAAAGTCGGCCCTTATAAATGGACATAACTATGGGTATTATACCATTTTTCATTGATTTGTAAATCTTTTTTAAATAATCACCAAAAATTATTAAGAAAAACTTAAGATTATTTACATATTATGTAATTGTTATATTCTATCACTTTGCCATGCTTCCTACCAGTGAATGACCTCGCCCTGATTTTCAGCCTCACAGTAAATACAGCGGTAAATTCTCTTTTCCCTGTCTGTTAGTTTGAATATCTGCTTAATACCCTGCTCAGTAGTTGTTATACATCTCGGATTTTTGCACTTAACCACATTTACTATCTTATCAGGAAGATCAACCTTCTTTTTCTCAATTGTGTTACCGTCTTTTATTATACTTACGGAAATACCCGGATCCACATATCCCAGAATATCAAGATTAATATCGTAATCCGGATGATCGATCTTAAGAATATCCTTGCGTCCCATCTTGCGGCTTGTAGCATTTTTTATAATAGCCACCGAACAATCCAACTCGTCTAATTTGAGGTATTTGTATACCAGCATTGCCTTTCCGGCAGTAATATGATCTAATACTATTCCATTCTGTATACTGTCAATATTCATCAGTTCATCTCTCCTTTCGCAAGACCAAGCATTGTAAGAATCAATGCCATTCTGATATATTTTCCATTCAGTGCCTGTCTAAAATAGCAGGCTCTCGGATCATCATCAACCTCAACTGAGATCTCGTTTACTCTCGGAAGCGGATGAAGTATGCTCAGATCCTTTTTGGCATGCTTTAATTTCTTCATGTCAAGAATATAAGTATCTTTCAAACGGATATAGTCCGCTTCATTGAAGAAGCGTTCTCTCTGAACTCTGGTCATATAAAGAACATCCAACTGATCGATAACATCATCTAATTTTCTTGCCTTGATATATTCAAGACCTCCCTCACCAAAGACCTCCTCCTTCAGATAATCAGGGATCTCCAACTCCTCCGGTGAGATAAGAATGAATCGGATATTGGCATATCTTGACATGGCTTTGATAAGCGAATGTACTGTTCGTCCGAATTTCAGGTCACCGCAGCAGCCGATCGTCATATCGGTAAGTCTTCCCTTTTCTCTCCATATAGTCAGTATATCCGTAAGCGTTTGTGTCGGATGATTATGTCCTCCGTCACCCGCATTTATTATCGGTGAATCCGACTTCATTGAGGCAAGACACGGTGCACCCTCTTTGGGATGGCGCATCGCAATTATATCCGCATAACAGGATACGACCTTAACGGTATCCGCAACGCTCTCGCCCTTAGTCGCAGAAGAAGAATCCGCGGAAGAAAAACCTAAGACGCTGCCACCCAATTCCAGCATTGCCGCCTCAAAGCTTAACCTGGTTCTTGTACTCGGCTCAAAGAAAAGAGTCGCGAGCTTCTTGCGCGCGCAGGCGTTGGCATACTTATCGGGAGATGCTATTATATCATCTGCCAGCTTAAGCAGCCCGTCTATCTCCTCCACACTTAAGTCCATCGGATCAATCAAATGTCTCATTTTCCTTCCTCCTTAATCACATTGATCTATATTATCATTTATCATTCATCCTTCATAAGCACCACTCCGTGCTCAATAAATAAATGCTCAGCATCACGCCTTTTATCCTTGTCACACCTTAGAATATACTGCCGGCCATTAACATATACCCTTATCTGAACCGTGCTTATCTTATCATTAATTATCCTGTATCCTTCAAGCTTATTCCACTCAAACAGGCTTGTACCTATGAATACTCCAAGCGGACTTATTCCACTCTGCATCCTGCTGTTTTCAAATACCAGCAGCACAAAGGCGATAAGCGCCGGTACAAAGCGATAGCTATGCGCATACAGTGTAAATGCTACCATGATCAGGGCGGCATTCACATAAAGTATCTCCATCGGTCCTATCTGCCGGCCGTAACGGCTTCCGATCGTTATGTCCTTCTGCTTGTCTAACGTGGAAAATGCTATTATACACGCCACGCCAAACCCTAAAAACAATATTATCGCAAGCGCATTTAATATAACATCTGTCTTCAAACCATCACTCCTTAAGCGGATATATACATCCGGCTTACTTCTTCCAAGACCATCGACAAAAAACCACACAAAAGAAAATCCCATCAGAGCTGTGAATCCACAACTCTGACAGGATCGATAATCAACTGTTAAGCAATGTTACCATTACCGCTTTCTCGGCATGGCGTCTGTTCTCTGCCTGGTCTAAAATAAATTCAAGGTTATCATCAACCACTTCCTGACTGATCTCATAGCCTATATGCATCGGCATATCGTGCATTACCTTTGCCTTGCTGCCCTCTAACAATTCTTTATTGATCTGGTACGGCATCATCTTGGCAAGAGTCTCCTCCTTCTGCTTCTGATAAGCCGGATTATTGAAGAACTCCATATCAACCCATGTATCAGTATAAAGCACATCCATATCGGAAACATATTTCTTAGCCTCCTCCATAGACATTGTCGGATCTAATTCAACATAGTATCCGGAAGCCTTAGCCTTCTCATAAAACTCTTTATCAACACCCGTCTCGTTAACAAGCGGTGTAAGTCCGTAAATGGTTCCTTCACCCATCTTAGCAAAGAACTCAACCAGAGAATTAAATACATTGTTCTTAGCTCCTATGTATAGCATCTTAACATTAAGTCCACCGAAATGTTCCTTAAGTGTCAACGCATCCGCTAATATCTGGCATGGATGATAAGTAGAATCACATCCGTTGATAAACGGTACGGTAGAATATTCGCAGAATTTGTTGACTGTATCATTCTTGATAAGTCTCGCCATAATTATATCAACATTCCTGCACACATATTTAAGCTCAGACACCTGATCTCCGAGAACGAAATTGGAAGCCTCCCAGAGCTGGTTATAATATGTTCCGCCAAGCTCGGTTATTCCGGTCGTAAATGAGAGAAATGTTCTTGTTGATGTCTTTTCAAACAAAGTGTAAAGCTTCTTGCCCTTTAACGCCTCACTGTATTTGTCCGGAGACTTTTTCATATCGTAAGCAAGATCTAATATTGCGTTCAACTCCTCCTTCGTGAAGTTGTCAAAATTAATCATATGTTTCATAACGGGTCTGCCTTTCCTAAATAATGATACGGATGTCAAAAGTACCTTTTGACCTTAGCATCATTTTATTAAATTATCCCGTAAAATGCAACCCAAACTTGCATGTTTTTATCAACATATCTCTGCTTTGGTTTTCTATTCCGCCGTTGTTTCCAGGGTCTTATCTTCAAGCTGATCACTTATCGTATTATCCTGATCATTTGATCTGTCATTGTCAGCCTGTCCTTCCTTTGCTTTGTTCTTCCTCTTAAGACGCTGCTGCCGCCTTTTATCAACCGGCCGCATATTAGCCGCTGCCGCTTCTTTTCTTGCCTGCTGTATCTCCCTTAATGTCTGGTCAAGCTTTCTGTATCTTGCCTCTGCCCGTTCCTCCTGTTCCTTTGTCATACCGGTAAGCTTTTCCGTCACCGCCGTCGCGGCATGCTCACCTGCGGAGCGTCCTATCAATTCATTATTTTCTATGATCGCATTGGACAAAATCTTATTCATTATTCTCTGGAACTGCTCAAGCTTTTCCGCATTAGACATTATTCCGCCCACAGGCTTTACCGGAACAAGCTCGGCTTTACTATCTTCATTTTCATCCACAGCAACTTCTTCATGCTCCTTTGCTGCCTCTTTGGACTGACCGCTTGCCAACATCTGTTCCTGTCGTTTTTCTATGTAATTTCTTATTGCCTTTAACTGTATACCCTTATCCTTAAGCGTTCTGACTTTACAAAGCAGTTCAATATCATGCTCGGTGTAATATCTGTGCCCCATCTGGTTTCTGTGAATATCCATTTTCAACTCCTCTTCCCAATAACGAAGCACATGTGATTCCACACCAACTTTAAGAGCTGCTTCCCTGATCGTATAATATGGTTCCTTCATACAATACCTCCCTGCTTTTTATGTAGCCTGTAACCTCATGTTTCCGGCTTCATTTTTCACCATAATCATAAGAATTATAAATGCAGGGCGGTTCCGCGTATAGATATAAGCATGTCCGAAATTTCCCAATAAAAAAACAGGACACGACATTCATCGTCTCCTGCTTCTAAATATCTGATTTATTCGAGTGTGGTCTCTTCCTCGGAAGTAACCTCAACGTCCCTTACATACTTCAACCGTCCGTTTGCATCAGCCTTATACACCTTGCCGGCGTACTCAATCTCTTTGTTCTTTTGGAGCAGCCCTTTATTATTAAAGTAATATCTGCTGCCAAAAATCTTAATGATCTTATTCTGTACTCTTACACCTGACTTATTGACATAGTATTTCTTGGTACCTTTAGTTATCCACTGCTTCTTTAATATTATACCGTTTGAATTACAATAATAATACTTGCCATTGCATTTCTTAAAGCCTGCCGAACGTCTGCCCTTTGAATTAAAGAAATATGTACTGCCGGAAATCTTGACAAGCTCACTCTTTGCCATTACGCAGTCATTCTTAACATATACAAGATATTTTCCCTTGTATAACCACTGTGATTTTAATGCATGACCGGCAGCCCCAATATAATATGTATTACTATCTTCTGTTATCCATTTATTCTTTTGAAGTACTCCATCCTCATTAAAGTAATACTTCTTCTTACCTATCACAAACAAGCCGGTTGCTCTGAACCCGTTATCATCAAGGTAGTATTTCTTTTTTCTGACTGTTACCCATTTGTCAGCTACTACCTCACCCTTCTTAATATACAAATAGTGTTCGCCATCTTCTGCTAATCTCCAGCCCGTATAAGGTTCTCCGTTCTCATCGGTTATGATTTCCTTGGCATCCTTTTCTGTTGTCGATGTCTCTGTAGTTTTCTGCTCGGTTGTATCCTGTGCCGGCGTTATAGTTCCTGCGATCACCCCGTCATAATTCTGTGCGCGCTCATAATACTCAAAGCTTGTCGCCTTAGAAAGATCTATAGCCCTTCCCCAAGCTATAAGGCAACCCTGCCCGCTTGATCGTTGAACGTAATTACACTCACCTACCGTAATCGTATTATCAGAGGATTTTGAAATAACAAATGTAGAATGACCGTTGATCCTTACTATATCTCCCACACGAACATTAGCAGCATAATTCGGATCACTTGCGGTCGTAATCCTGCTCCACATAGTCGATCCAAACATATCGTAACCCAACTTATTGGCAAACCCCATACACTGTGACGCCGAATAATGCCATACTGCAGGATATGTTGCCGTTCCGCTTATACCGGGATCCGCAAAATGATTGCAGGTACAGCCTCCTGTTCCATATATATGATCAACACCACTCACTCCGTGAAGACTGCACGGTGTATCCGTATATCCATCTGAGTTATCATTATCCTTTCCCGCATGATTCCAATACTTTCCTGCTGGATATTTTGTCTGCTCCGATAAAAGCCATGCATTATAATCAAAAGCAGCAGCCTTAACATTCATCGAAAAGGATATGCAAAGAACAAAACAAAGCAATGCGGTCATGAACAAACAAAACCTTTTATATTCATGGCTGCCATATATCCTTTTTGTCGTTATTGCATTCTTATTATAATCATACATCTTCTGTAATTCCTCATTGGTATTATCTTATCGTATAAATGCGAAATTATTTCAACTTGTGCTCATATTGTATGTTGCTATTTGCAACACTATACAATTGTATCGACACAAATCGACAAAAACTACATAAATCAGTATAATTATTTTCTTGTGAAATGCAAGTACTAATATGTATGTTTTTACTTTTCTTTTCTCTTTACTTTTCACAGAACTCAATCAACAGGTCACAAACCGGCTGCTTCGCATCCGTCGCAGTCTTCGCTGCTTTTGTTTGTGACTGCGTTTTGAGTTCCTGCTTCGCAGTCTCGAAAAAAAAACACTCCGCCGTTCGGTTATGCAAGCATACCGAATCAACGGAGTGTTTTATTTCGACTGTGAAAAGTTACTATTATTTCAACATTTTTCTAACATACTGGCCCGTATAACTCTTCTTTTTCTTTGCGATCTCCTCAGGTGTTCCCGCTGCAACAACGGTTCCGCCCTTGTCGCCGCCCTCAGGTCCGATGTCTATGATATAATCCGCCGTCTTTATGACCTCGAGATTATGCTCGATAACTATTACCGTATTGCCGCCCTCCGACAGACGATGAAGTATCTCAACAAGCTTATGGACATCCGCAAAATGAAGTCCGGTTGTCGGCTCATCAAGGATATATACTGTTTTCCCCGTACTTCTCTTAGAAAGCTCTGTCGCAAGCTTGACACGCTGCGCCTCACCGCCGGATAGAGTCGTTGACGGCTGTCCTAACCTTATATAGCCTAGTCCCACCTGCTTTAGTGTCTCTATCTTTCTAAGGATTGACGGGACATTTGCAAAGAATTCACAGGCTTCATCAACAGTCAAGTCAAGAACATCATATATATTCTTACCCTTATACATTACCTCTAAGGTCTCGCGGTTATAACGCTTGCCGCCGCACACCTCGCAGGGCACATACACGTCAGGAAGAAAATGCATCTCTATCTTAATGATACCGTCACCCTTGCAGGCTTCGCATCGTCCTCCGGACACGTTAAATGAAAACCTGCCCTTCTTGTAGCCGCGTGCCTTCGCATCCTTCGTGCCCGCAAACAGATCACGGATCATGTCAAACACACCGCAATACGTTGCCGGATTAGATCGTGGAGTTCTTCCGATAGGTGACTGATCTATATTAATAACCTTATCAAGCTGCTCCATGCCCTCTATCCCGTCATGGTCCCCGGGCTTAATTCTTGCCCGATTAAGGTCTCTCGCAAGGTGCTTGTATAATATCTCATTTACCAGGGAGCTCTTACCCGAACCGGAAACTCCCGTCACACAGGTCATCACTCCAAGAGGAAATGGCACATCTATGTTCTTAAGATTGTTGACTCTCGCACCCTTAACCGTGATCCAGCCGGTCGGCTGCTTTCTCTCCTTCGGCACGGGTATCTTGATCCTACCCGAGAGATACGCGCCGGTTATCGACTTCTTGTTCTTCATTATCTCCTGCGCTGTTCCCTGTGCAATAACCTCACCACCATGCTCACCTGCACCCGGACCGATATCTACGATATGGTCTGCGGCAAGCATTGTATCCTCATCATGCTCAACAACGATAAGCGTGTTGCCGAGGTCTCTTAAATGCTTAAGCGTTCCGATCAGCTTGTCGTTATCCCTCTGGTGAAGTCCGATACTCGGCTCATCAAGAATATATGCCACTCCCACAAGACCCGAGCCTATCTGGGTTGCAAGTCTTATTCGCTGTGCCTCACCACCGGAAAGCGAGCCTGTCGGTCTGTAAAGCGCAAGGTAATCAAGTCCGACATCAAGCAGGAAATGAAGCCTTGCATTTATCTCTTTAAGAATCCCTCCACCGATAAAGCGCTGCCTGTCAGAAAGTTCGATTCCATCAAGAAATTCCACTAATTTATCTATGGATAATTTTGTGATCTCATATATATTCTTACCGCCCACAGTAACAGCAAGCGATTCCTTCTTAAGACGCTGACCGTTACAGTCATCACAAGGGGTTATAGTCATGAAGCTCTCGTAATCCTCCTTCATGGATTCCGAGCTTGCCTCACGATATCGTCTCTGGACATTTCTGATAAGTCCCTCAAATGCAACATCATACACGCCTTCACCGCGCTGGCTCTTATAATATACCCGCACCTCGCGTCCGTTCGTACCATACAAGATAACATTCTTTGCCTCATCGGACAGATCCTCAAACGGTGTATTAAGATCGAAACCGTATTCTCTTGTCAGACCGTCAAGAATTGCTCTTGTATATGACTTGCTGTCCGTACATGACTGCCAGCCTGTAACAACGATCGCACCGTCCGCAATCGATATGCTCTTATCAGGGATCATAAGATCAACATCAAACTCCATCTTATATCCAAGTCCGAAGCAGGTTGGGCACGCTCCGAAAGGGTTGTTAAATGAAAAGCTTCTCGGTTCTATCTCGTCTATGCTGATCCCACAGTCAGGACATGAGAAACTGTTACTCATGTTGATCGCCTTACCGCCTATAACGTCAACAACCATAAGACCTTCGGCAAGCTTCATGACCGCCTCAATGGAATCATTTAACCTGCGGCGTATTCCCTCTTTGACAACAAGCCTGTCAACAATGATTGAAATGTCATGCTTCTTATTCTTATCAAGCTCTATCTCCTCCGACAGATCATACATCGAACCGTCAACGAGCACGCGGACATAACCGCTTCGCTTTGCCTGTGCAAGCACCTTCTCGTGACGGCCTTTGCGCCCGCGGACAACCGGTGCAAGCAGCTGGAACTTCGTGCCTTCGGGAAGCGCCATGACAGTATCCACCATCTGGTCAACCGTCTGCCTCTTGATCTCCCGCCCACATTGCGGACAATGCGGTATTCCGATCCTTGCATATAGCAGACGGAAATAATCGTATATCTCCGTTACGGTTCCCACCGTAGAACGCGGGTTGCGATTGGTTGATTTCTGGTCTATGGATATTGCAGGCGAAAGCCCTTCTATCTTGTCTACCTCGGGCTTTTCTGCCTGTCCTAAGAATTGTCTTGCATAAGAAGAGAGGGACTCCATATAACGTCTCTGTCCCTCTGCATATATCGTGTCAAACGCAAGAGACGATTTGCCCGAACCGGAAAGCCCGGTAAGGACAACCATCTTATCTCTTGGAATCTTAACATCTATATTTTTCAGATTGTGCTCACGCGCACCCTTGATCGTAATGTATTGCTGCATATTAGTTTGTTCCTTTCAATAATAAATACAATGAACGTCTCTTTTTGCTTTGCTCATTATATCACGATTATTTTTAAATGTATAGAACAAACTTTCGATTGAATAATTTTACCATAAAATGATCAGATCAAACTACTCATCATAATCTCTTAGTGCCACTTTAAGCTCCTTTAAATGATCCCTGTACTCTGCCGCCATCTCAAAATTAAGCTCGGCAGCAGCTGTCTCCATCTTCCTGGTGTACTTCTTGATCTCGTCCTTAAGCTCCTTCTTAGTCATCGACTCGACATCTTTTTCCTTAAACCTTGCATTTAATTCATCAATGTCTTCATCCGTTCCCGTAGATATTAAGTCACGTACAGATTTCACGATAGTTGTCGGCGTGATACCATGCTCTTTGTTGTACTTATCCTGAATCTCGCGACGCCTGTTCGTCTCATCTATTGCGACACGCATAGAACCTGTTATCGTATCGGCATACATGATAACGCGACCTTCACTGTTACGCGCTGCACGTCCTATTGTCTGTACAAGCGAGGTCTCGGAACGCAGGAAGCCTTCTTTGTCGGCATCAAGAATTGCAACCAATGTAATCTCCGGAATATCAAGTCCCTCACGCAGAAGATTGATTCCGACAAGCACATCAAACACTCCCATTCTAAGGTCTCTTACAATCTCGATTCGTTCTAACGTATCTATATCCGAATGGAGATACTTAACCTTCACGTCATGCTCGCGAAGGTAATCCGTAAGGTCCTCCGCCATTCGTTTTGTAAGCGTTGTGACAAGCACCTTGTGTCCTTTATCGACTTCCCTGTTAATCTCTGAAAGCAGATCATCAACCTGTCCCTCAACGGGCTTAACCTCAATCTTCGGATCGAGCAGTCCCGTTGGACGGATAAGCTGTTCAACACGAAGCAGCTCATGCTCACTCTCATAATCGGAAGGTGTAGCCGACACAAACATTACCTGATCAAGCTTTTCCTCAAACTCATCAAACCGAAGAGGTCTGTTATCCATCGCAGATGGCAGACGGAAACCGAAATCCACAAGCGTCTGCTTTCTCGAACGGTCACCCGCATACATGCCGCGGATCTGCGGAACCGTCATGTGCGACTCATCTATTATCATAAGATAATCGTCTTTGAAGAACTGGAGCAGAGTGTTAGGTGTTGAACCGGGAGCAAGTCCCGCAAGCGGCCTTGAATAATTCTCTATTCCCGAACAGAAGCCTGTTTCCCTTAACATTTCCATGTCAAAATGCGTCCGCTCGCTTATACGCTGTGCCTCAAGCAGCTTATCATTTTCTTTGAAATACTGTACTCTTTCCTCAAGCTCCGCCTCTATCTCCTTCGTTGCCGCCTCTACCCTGTCCTGTGCAACAACATAATGGGAAGCAGGGAAGATAAACGCACAGTTAATTCCACGCTTGACCTCTCCGGTAAGCGGATCAAACTCAACCATCCGGTCAATCTCATCTCCGAAGAACTCAACCCTTATCGCATTCTCAAATGTGGACACAGGAAGGATTTCAAGCACATCCCCGTGCACACGGAAGGTACCACGTTTGAAGTCTAATTCATTTCGTTCATACTGGATATCAATAAGGTCGGATATCAGGTCCTCCCACTCATAGGTCATTCCGGTACGGAGTGTAAGCATCATTTCCGCATAAGTGTCCGGCGAACCGATATTGTAAATGCAGGACACAGACGAGATAACTATAACATCTCTTCTCTCTATAAGCGCTGCCGTTGCCGAATGTCTTAATTTATCAATCTCATCATTTATCGATGAGTCCTTCTCAATATAAGTGTCCGTCGATGGCACATAAGCCTCCGGCTGATAGTAGTCGTAATAGGATACAAAATACTCCACAGCGTTCTCAGGGAAGAATTCCTTGAACTCAGAATACAGCTGTGCAGCAAGCGTTTTATTGTGCGCTATTACTAAAGTCGGCTTATTAAGGCGTGCGATGACATTAGCCATCGTGAAGGTCTTACCCGAACCCGTGACACCAAGCAAAGTCTCGAATTGATTACCTTCCTTGAAACCCTTGACCAGCGCATCTATTGCCTGCGGCTGATCTCCTGTCGGCTCAAAGGGAGCATGTAGTTTGAATATATTT
>OMSZ01000025.1 GCA_900313855.1 uncultured Eubacteriales bacterium | reverse complement strand
CGGGAGATGGGACTTGAACCCACACGACGTTTCCATCACTAGATCCTTAGTCTAGCCTGTCTGCCAATTCCAGCACTCCCGCTAATTTTGTGTTGCATTATTCATACGACCTTGCGTATATTACCATTATTGGTTTCATTTGTCAATATGATAAACAAAATTGATGTGTACATTTAGTTTGTGCCTAGAATCTGCTAAAAGGACCGATACATAAGTATCGATCCTTCTTTAATCATATCAGCACCATTTTGCTTTAAACTCTTCCCAACCCTTTGAATCTCTTATAAACTGATATGCATCATCATTGCAATACTGTGTAAGCTGGGTATTCAGCATCATATCCAGCATTGCAGGTTTTTTCTCATTAAATGTCATATGCTCATAAAGGCTTGACTTCATGTAATCCATCAGGGTATCGGTATTCGATAATAGGGAATCAATAAGCGGAAGCGCCTTATCAGCATCCTTACTTGCAATAGCATATTCCAGTTTTCCGGCAAGCTTATGATACTCGCCCATCTCGAATAGCTCCGCTAGAGCACTTTCCTTTTCAATGATTTTCTCAGCTTTCTTAAAATCCTCTGTCTTTACAGCAAGTCTGAAAATCTCATACATAAGTACGGATAGCCGCTGATAATCATTAAACATCACCTCTTCAAGAGTTTTGTACGCCTCTTCATATCTGCCGGTACCTATATAAATAGTTGCAAGCTTTCTCTTCTTTTCTGGATTAATATCCGAATAGTATCTCAGACAATCCTCAGCATCCTCGTACCTTTCAAGACTTATATAGAACGAATAAAGCCAGTCTGTTGCCTGATTCTTTATCTCTTCATCCTCACTGAGTCTCAGATTTTCAAATGTCTTTTCGATCCACGTGAAATACTCTTCTCTGTCCTTAACTCCGAGAACCTGGCTGCTTCCATATAATATGGAAGCAAGCTGGAGTATCAACTTTTCCTCATTCGGATATTCACGGACTATCTCTACAATCTTCTGATTTACGGTATCTGTAGATTCCGTTTCGAACATCGCGTATATCTCTTTTATGATATTTTTCACTTCAATATCCGACAGGTGTTCATTATATGACAGCAGCTCATCTAATGAAACCCCAAGCAATCTTGCAATCGGTGCAAGCAGTGAAATGTCCGGCAATGATGCACCGCTTTCCCACTTATTTACCGCAGGTGCAGTAACTCCGAGTTTGTTTGCCATTTCCTCCTGTGTCATATTTTTTTCTTTTCTGTATTTTCTGATTACATCGTTTATCTTCATAACTACCTCCATTTATCTAACCAGAATTATTGTTTACATCCTCATTATATATATGGATACTATAACATTGTAGTGAATGAAAATTAATTTTTATTTTATTTTTTTAACCAATACTCATGTTTCGAAAATAAATACATAAAAACAAAATAGGGACGATATATAAAGTGTATTCTACGGAAGATTAAACTTTGTATTAGATACAACATCGTTATCCAGCCTCTTCATCGGCTCTCCCCATCTGCCGAGATTTTTCCCTTCATAGCTCAGATAAGTATGTGCTGTTGTTTTAACAGGCCTGATCTTTAAAAGCTTTTCAGCAACACTTTCATCTGAAGATAACGATTCATCCTGGAGTACATTTCTTATCTTGCATAGCATAACAGTTCCGTCGTCTTTTTCTATAAAATCTGTAACCTCAAGTTCAAAGATCACCGGAGAGTTATCTAATATAGGCACATCCAGCACTGCGCCCTTTCCGATTTCAAGATCGATATCCATTTTATTTGGATTTGTTCCACTGACACATCCGAGATAATCAGCCTCAGCGAGGAGATTTTCTGTTACGATATTAGCAGAAAAAACCTTATCACGTCTGATATTCTCAAGAGTAGTCTTATTTCCGCCTATACAGCACATCACGCCCATTTCTTTGTCCCAGAAATAACTGAACCAGCAGAACAAACCAAAATCAGCTTTTTTGTGTTGATCATATGTTCCATATAAAAACAGTGTCTGTGGACAATAATCGTTGTTTGGACTTAAACTTATCTTTCCCATTTTCCATCTCCTTATAACCCAATTATTTTATTAGTTTCTATTCATTCTATAATCACCCTTCAGCATCACGACAGTTATCAAGAACGCGCTGAAGCAGGTTCTCAAACTGATCTATTTCCTTATCAGTAAAGTTCTTGTAAAATACTTCATTCATTTCATCTGATACTGTCTGTATCTCATCTGTAAATCTGTCCTGTTTACCGGTTAAGCGGATCAATGTGGATCTTTTATCAGATTCATCCTTGGTTTTGGTTATATATCCGTCACGTTCCAGTCGATTAAGTATACCGGTAAGCGTAGACTTATCGAGACAGGTTTTATCGCACAGCGTTTTGATCGGAACTCCCTCGCTTCCCCAAAGTGCAAAAATCACTCTTCCTCTGGCTCCTTCGAGATCAGCCATATCATGATTTCTGAGTATTCTGTTCCATACTCTTCCACAGATCTGATGTGTCTGTGATAATAAAGTACCACCCTTAGTTTTCTTTTTCATATCACTCACCAAATTTATGAATCTTCGAACTATACCATCCTTCTATTTTAGTCGACGTCAGTTTTAGCAGTGTATAATCCGGATCCTTCTTTCCCTTATGATAGTAGATCAGCCAGCCCGTCTGCCAGAAGTCATCTTTAACACTCTCATCCGTAACCTCTTCTATTATTCCCGAAACACAGATTCCGTTGAACTTTTCAGGTTCACAGAAATATACCGCAGCATTATGATTACTACGTATCCTCTGTACCTTATTCGATGATGTATTTGTCGTGAAATACAGTACAAGCTGTTCACCCTCCTGTTTCAGAGCTTTTCCGACAAGCTTTTTATATTTCTTGGGATTGCACAGATTCAGCAATGCCCTGATCTCAGGCCTACCCTCACTGTCTACTGTGGCAAAATATGCGGCCTCGGCTTTTTCAATTATAGATATTACTTTTTTCATGCTTTGGTCCCTCGCTAAAATTAGTTTGTATGCAAACTATTATATTGTGAGTATACCATAATGTCAAGTACCGGACTATTTTGCGAAGTTACAATTAATAGAAAATGTAATTCACTAAATTAATAAATATCCAAGAAGTATCAAACAAATACCACAGATTATCTCTACTACGCCCGCTTTCTTTGTCTTATCTACGGCATTGGAATCATTTCTTTTTTCCACTTTTGTAGCTGACTTCGGAAACACAACCATATAAAGACCAAGTGCAATTATCACTATTCCCAATATTATCGGCATATAATCATACATATACTCTCCTCCTCCCAAATCCTTATCACTATAACATACAATTAATAAAGCGAAAAAACACTATTAGATTATACCAAAAATACATTTCCGATCACATAAAAAATACCCCGAATAAATTCAGGGTATTTCGATCAATAATTATATAAAATTAAGCAATAGCTGACTTAGCAACTTCTGCAAGCTTTGCAAAACCTTCAGCATCATTAACTGCCATCTCTGCAAGCATCTTTCTGTTGATGTCAACACCTGCTACCTTAAGACCATGCATAAGGTTGCTGTATGAAATATCATTAAGTCTTGCTGCAGCGTTGATACGAGCGATCCAGAGCTTACGGAAATCTCTCTTTCTCTCTCTTCTACCTGCAAGAGCTGTAGCCTCAGCTCTCATAACAGACTGCTTTGCAACTCTATACTGCTTTGATCTTGCTCCGATATATCCCTTAGCAGCCTTTAATGTCTTATTATGCTTTTTCTTGGCATTAGCGCCACCTTTAATTCTTGCCATTTCAATATCCTCCTAATAATTTATCCTGACTGTCCTATCTTACAAATTAAAGATATGGCAGAATCTTCTTCATGTTCTTTACATTTGTCTTGTCAGTCATGGCAGCTTTTCTAAGATTTCTCTTTCTCTTTGTTGTCTTCTTAGTAAGGATATGGCTCTTATAAGCCTTGTTTCTCTTAAGCTTACCTGTTCCTGTGGCCTTAAAACGCTTTGCAGCAGCCCTCTTTGTCTTTAACTTTGGCATTTCTTTTTCCTCCTTCTATTTACCTGACTTTGCAGCAAGGAACATGAACATGCTCCTGCCTTCAAACTTAGCCTGCTTATCAACAGTTGAAATGTCTGAAAGCTGTTCCGCAAAGTTATCAAGTATTACTTTACTTTGGTTAACATATGCAAGCTCACGTCCTCTGAATCTCAGAGTAACCTTTACACGGTTTCCCTTCATCAGGAACTTACGAGCCTGAGTTATCTTGGTATTGAGATCGTTTTCTTCGATATTCGGCGAAAGACGAACTTCCTTAATCTCTACAACCTTCTGCTTCTTCTTGGCATCCTTCTCCTTACGAGCCATCTCGTAACGGAACTTTCCAAAGTCGATGATCTTGCAAACCGGTGGCTTTGCATTTGGTGAAACTCTTACCAGATCAAGGCCTGCCTCTTCTGCCTTCTCACGTGCTTCAGCTATGGTCATTACTCCAAGCTGTCCACCTTCAGGTCCGATTACACGAACCTCGTTGTCTTTGATTTGTTCGTTAATTAAGTAGTCTATTGCTTTACCCTCCATAAAAAAAACAAAAATGGATACTTAAGACATAAGTATCCACACACAAAAAGACAGCATAGCTGCTTAATATCGTTATTAACCCGGCCGCTCATTTGCAACACAAGGTGAGAGTGGATACTCTGCTTAATATCGAAGTTTTCACGATTCAAAAACTTCTTTTCAATTCACACTTGTGATAGATTATCACATCGACTATTGAATGTCAATAATAAAGTCGATAAATATCTAAAATATAGTCGATTTATATCAAATATATATCTGAATAAATACATTTTTTCGGATTAAAATGT
>OMSZ01000102.1 GCA_900313855.1 uncultured Eubacteriales bacterium | reverse complement strand
GCAATTCATTTGATAAAGGTATTGAATTAAATTTAATAAGTATTGTATAATGTCCATGAGCATTGTCTCCTATGTATATAGTTGGTTTTGATCGATTGACATTATACACTAAATAGGGGGTCAATGCTCATTTTTTTGCAAACTCCCATAAATAAAGGATTTAGAAACAAAAAATGGGGTGTCGGTTTGACACTACCTAATCTTTTAAGGAGGATGGATTATGAAGAAAGCAAAAAAACTATTAGCAAAATTCATGGTATTAGCTTTAATCTTAGCGTACATACCAACACCCGCTGTTACTACTTCGGCCGCAGGCAATAAGGTTACGACCAAAAAATATACTCTTTCACAGAAAGCCGGAACCTACTCGTCTGCATTTAAGTTAACTATCGCAGCAAAAAAAGGTTACAAGGTTTACCACTCAACAGGTTCAAACCTTAATATTAAGAAGGTCATCAAAAGCGGTAAGAAAAAGACAATAACGATTTCCAAAACCACAACTCTTAAGATATACGCGGTTAAGAAATCGACAATAGTCACTAAAAAGAAATTAAAGACAAGCGCTGTTAAAAAGAAAACAAAAACATATAAGTACACTATCAGCTCTTCAACAACATCTGATACTACGAGCATTACAACTGCAAACACAACAGCCACAGAAAATTCATCAAATGTTTCAACTGCTACAGAGATTACAGCAAGCACTACAACTACAGAAAACTCATCAACCGGTTCAACTGCTACAGAATCTACACAGAACAGCTCAAGCACAACAGATCCTGCAAGCAGCAGCGAAACTCCACAGACACCGCCAAGCGGAGAAAACGGTAATCAACCTTCGCCGCCAACTGATGAAAACGGCAATCCACCGACACCACCTGACGGCGGCAATCAGGGAGATTCAACAGCAGAAGCAAAATCTGAAGATACTATCCAAAGCGAGTTGGACGCATCTTCTGAAAATGCAGCCAATGCTGTTAGTAAAGCGAATTCAAGCGTTCCTACCACAGCAGAGGTTACAGGTGACGTCAAAGCCAATATTGATATATCCTCTCCATCAAATGTTGGTGATGATGTTACCGTAACCACAGAAAACGGACTTACAACCGTTACAATAAACACGGCAGGTAATTACACATTTACGGGCACAGCATATAATACCATAATTAATATACCAAAATCCGTAACAGATCCCGTAAATATTAATTTAAACGCAGTTAATATTGATAACTCGGCGCTTACAAGTGCTTCTCCAGTTATCAGCTCGGCAAAAGCAGATTTAACGATCAACCTTACCGGAGAATCAACAATTAAAAGCAGCGGCGACGGAATATCTACAAAGGGCACATTGATAATAAACGGAGACACAATAAACATCAACTCCACAGAAGACTGCCTTAAAGGAACTGAAGGCGGCGTTACTATTACAGGCGGAACATTTAACCTCACATCAGAAAAAGGAAACGGTATCAAATCCAAAAAAGGAAATGTAAATATCACCTCGGGAACAGTCAATATTCTCGCATGTGCAGAGGACGGAATCAACGCCAAAAACGGCACAGCATTTATAAGTGGCGGAACAATTAATATAGGTGCAGTTGGAACCAACACCGGCATTTGTTACGGCGACGGCATTCAGGCAGAAGATGTCATAATAAGCTCTGGCACAATTAACATTGCAACAGCTTATGAATATGCAGCAACCAACTTCTATGACACATCACTTACAACCTATAACACACTGACCAAAACAGGTCAGATGGGAAGCGAGACCAAAACTGAAACAGTAAAGATTGATACAGGAAGTCACAAAGGTATCAAGGCAGGAAGCAAGGAAAAGATCTACAGTTATACCAGCGTTACAGATGGCAGCGACAACGAGGCCGGCAAAGAATATACAGAAGGAGCAAGCGGAAGCCTTGTTATTACAGGCGGAACGATCAATATCGACACCACAGCTACCGGCATCAAATATAACGGTTCACAAAACGCAAGCGGTGCTGCTTGCGAAGACCAGTACATCATCGGTTCGCCGGAAGATGCTTTACATAGTAACAACACAGCAGTTATTACAGGCGGCAATATCACAATCAAAGCTGCCGACGAAGGAATAGCTGCAGCTAATACATTAAATATTCTCGATTCTGCCACAATTGATATTCAGACAGCATACGAAGGAATCGAAGCCGGTACTATCAACATCGGAAAATCAGATTCATCAGAAAATGAACCAACAATCAGGATATACTCTAATGATGACGGAATAAATGCAGCAAAGAAAACCAATGTTACATATGTGTATGATGATGAAGAGGAAGAGACATATGTTAAAACCTCTACAGCAGGAAGCGGTAATTCATTATCGGTAACTGCAGGATACGTATATGTATGCATAGCGGATGACACAACTCACAAGACAAACCTTACAAGCAAAGATACTACATACGGTAACACAACAACATATAACCAGACTTACAAAGCAAGCGGTGATGGAATTGATTGTAACGGTTCATTCTACGCATACGGAGGAACAGTTATCGTAAACGGTCAGAAGGACAACAACAACTCACCTATCGATACAGATGAAAATTATCTTATTGGAGAAGGCGCAACCGTTCTTGCAATCGGAAGCAACATGGACAGCGGACCGAATAATGTTGATCAGGCATACATTACATCAAGCAGCCAGAACATAGGAAGTGCCGGAAAGAACATAGAGATACAGGACTCCAACGGAAATACATTATTTTCAAGTTCAGGATTTACACTTAAAAACAGTATATCATACCTGTTATTTACATGCAGCAAAATGACCGACGGAAGCAGTTATAATGTATTAGTGGATGGAAACGTCGCAGCAACACTTACTGCAACAACAACCGCTTCTACCGGCGGATTTGGTGGTGGACCAGGAGGCAACCCTCCGTCAGGTGGTCCCGGAGATGGCGAAACGCCACCGACTCCTCCAAGCAGCAACAATTAAATAATAATTAAAAACATAATGACTGTTAAATAATAACAGCAATAAACATTTCACAATAAACCTGAAAAAAGAAATCCGGCAGGCAATACTCCTGTCGGATTTCTTTCTTCTATGTCGGTTAATATCACAGTTCAATAATTTTTATTTCCCATTATCTATCTTTATACGATCATTATGTTGTCACACCAACTGTCAATATCAATTATTACTATATCTCTTTCACAACCCTTAACCAGGCATTATGATATCTCCTTTGCTGCCTTTAATGTCGTCTTAGTGATCATTGGTCCTAGAAGCTCATAGATAACAATACCGCAAAGAACTACCGTCTGAATTGTGTTGCCGTACTGAGGAAGCGCTCCCTTGGCAACCGTAACTAAACCGATTGCAACTCCCTCCTGCGGAATAAGTGTAAGTCCAAGATATTTCTTAACGACATCCGGTGCTTTGGAAATGACTGCGCCGATATATGCGCCAAGCATCTTTCCAAGCACTCTTACAATAACATAGACAGCACCCACAAGTCCGATCTTCGGTATGATAGTGATATCGAGTGAAGCTCCGGACAGAATGAAAAACATCATATAAAACGGCGGTGTCATACGATCAAGAGGTTCGAATATCTTATCCGTAAATCTTGAGGTGTTGGCAAAGACCGCACTCATCATCATGCACGCAAGCAGAGATGAAAATCCTGTCATATTACAGACACCTATACAAAGAAATGTCATCCCGACCGTGACCGCAAGCCTGTTGCCTCTTCCCGTATAAAGCTTTACAAGCTGTGTCATTATTATTCCAAGGATCGCTCCAAATATCAGTGCTCCGAGTATCTCAGCAATCGGCATAAGCATCGCTTTAACAGAAAATGATCCCGAACTGATAACCTTGATCACTGCCATTGAAATTCCAAAACTCATAAGTGCCACTGCGTCATCCATAGCTACCACAGGAAGAAGAGTATTGGTAACCGGTCCTTTTGCCTTGTACTGCTTAACTATCATAAGGGTCGAGGCTGCTGCAGTAGCGGATGCAATCGCTCCCAGTGCCAGTGAAAGAGGTGCATCATAACCCAAAAGCAACAATGTAATGTCAACCAATATCGTTGCCGTACATCCCTCAAGTATCGCGATTACTACCGGGGATTTTCCCACCTTCTTCAAATACTTGATGGAAAATTCCGCACCAATTGAAAATGCTATGAAACCTAACGCCATATCAGACACTATGGAAAAATGAGCAATCACATCTTCATTTATAATATTGAGACAATGCGGACCCACCAGAATTCCCATAACAAGATAACCTGTCACATTTGGCAGCTTCATCTGCTTAACTATCTTTCCTGCAATCAAAGCTCCTGCAAGAAATATCGCTATGTAAATAAGATCATTTAAATGCATCACTGCCACCGATCCCTTCTGCTGAATCTATCGGAAGTGTGAACATTATTCCCGTGTTCGGTGAGTTGAAATCACCAAGAATACTATGAATTGTACGTTTTGTTTTAGAAATCTCATCGTCCTTTAAAACAAAGAGCAACATTTTGTTCTCCTCCTTGTCCTCTTCCTCCATAATATGACGGAGCATTCCAAACATCGGAAGATCCTCGTAATTTTCAATGATACTCTTCATACCTGTTGTGTTGACTATCGTACAACCACTAATCCCCTGCTCAGCAAGTTCCCGCAGCAGCTCGTTGATGCCGTTTCCCCTGGTAAGAATCAGAACTAAAAGATGCATATTACTATCTCCCTTCTATTTACATCGCATTAAGAAGTCCTTCTATTCCCTCTTCATTGTATATATCCTTATAATACTCCACTTCATTCTTGATTATCTCATCAATTACCCGCATACCAAGAAGTTCCACAGGAGCCTGATCGTCTGTCATAAGATAATCACCTTTTTCATATGCGGTAAGATGTGATGATACCATCTCCATCATATCAGATAAATTTCTGTTATTTTCCTTCTCCATATTATCTGCAAATACCTTAAGCACATTAGGATTATTCGTTGCAAACAACTCCCTGTTAGTATTAAAAGGAACATCCACAGTATATACCTCATCAAACACATTAGCAATAGTGTCTGAAAGATATTCGGTAATATTGCCACTTTTCTGTCCGCGCATATTCATATTTACGACCATAACGCCATTCTCATTAAGGTGTTCTTTTACCAAAGTGAAAAATTCCACAGATGACATCTGAAAGGGAATAGTTATATCCTGATAAGCATCCACCATGATGACATCATATTTCTTATCTATCGCATTAAGATACGCTCTGCCGTCATAGGTCGTAACCTTAACATCTTCAGGAAGTTCAAAATACTTAACTGCCAAATCCGTAATCTTATCATCTATCTCAACACCTTCTAT
>OMSZ01000216.1 GCA_900313855.1 uncultured Eubacteriales bacterium | reverse complement strand
TACCGGTAATGGATTTGCCGAGCTTTCCGAATTTGATGAGGACGGTAACGGCTGGATAGATGAGAATGATCCGATATTTGACCAGCTAAAGGTATGGAGAAAGGATTCTGCCGGCAACGATGTTCTTACAGGACTTAGGAACTCCGATATCGGCGCAATATACTTAGGCGCGGTGAATACCCAGTTCTCGCACAACAATCTTTATAGCAATGAAACAGAGGCTCAAGTCAGACAAACAGGTTTCTTCCTGCACGAATCTACCGGTTCGGCCGGTCTGCTTCAGCAGGTTGATTTTGCAACCAGGAAAGCAGCCTCATAAAACGCCCTATTTATAAATGAAAGCGGAGATCGTAACTTCTCTCCGCTTTCTATTTCTTTATTCATTTCTGATCGCTGCCAAAGGACTTAATTTGGTAGCTCTCTGCGCAGGGAAGAAACCTGCTATCATACCGATCACAGTAGAAAATGCTATCGCTGCCAATATAAGCCATGGCGGGATTACCGAAACACTGGTTCCCTCAGCAAAGCCATAGTCCTCCATAAACGTCGGCGCTATAAATTTATTGACTACAACGGATAGTATAAAACTTAGTCCGATACCCAGACATCCTCCTATAAAACCGATAAGTGCTGCTTCCGAGAGAAACATCGAGCGAATATTGGAAAGGCTGCAGCCCAAAACCTTCATAACTCCGATTTCCTTGGTTCTCTCATATATTGACATTGTCATAGTATTGGCTATACTGATAGCCGCAACCAGCATGGAGACCGCACCGATTCCGCCAAGCACGGCTTCATAAATCGCGAACTGTTTCTCCGTCTCCTCGATCCATTCCTTATTAGCATCTCCGCGGTATCCCATATCCTGGATAGTCTGAAGAACCTCCTCGACATTTTCAGAGCCGTCAACATTTACTACCAGCTGTGAATACTTAAGATCCTTATAGGGTTTACCACTCTTATCTGTCGGCTGCTCCGGCACTACTTCATTAACATCATAATTTTGCTTTATAAACGCCTTAAGGCTGTCCATATCAGCATAACAGTTATATGAAAAATCAGAATAATCCGACTCAGAACCTACTGTAACTCCGGAAACCGATACCGGCACACGCTTTACATCCGAAGTAAATACCGATACACTTCCATCTCCCATCGAAAGACCGCTGTCACTAATCTCATCTAATGGAAGAGATGATTCGCCTTCATTACTCTCCTGACTATTGCCGTTAATGTCATCACTGTCAGAGGAATCACTGGATGAATCATCTGACGAGCCAAAATCATCAGAGGATGCAAACTCACTCTGAAAATCATCAGCGTCCTCAGCAAATATAGGATCTACATCATTTTTGATAGTTGTAGTACTGTCCGAAGAATCAGCATCATCTGTATCGGAATCACTTTCTTCTTTTATAATGCCTCCAAATACCGTAGTCCTTAAAAGATCCACATCAGGTACCTGATCGCGCTCATAATACGGATACACGCCGGTTGCTGACTCATAAAATGATTCATTAAGCACCTGGTTACCGAAAAGAAGCGTAAGGCTTCCATCTTTAGTCGATTCAGGTATCGTCCCCTCTTCAAGTTCAATATCCTTCAGATAAGACTGTGTAACACCGATAATAGACACATCATCCGCCTCATACTTTCCTGCCATCAATGGCATGGTAAAATTAAGCTGCGGCTCTATGCTCTTGACATTCTCTATTTCCATTATTTTATCGATAGTACTGTCATCTAACAGCAGCTCGCCATCACCGTAATCAGCCTCTGAGGTAACGAATATTTCCGTAAGTCCTCCCGCTGAATTAACCTCAGCAAGCGTTGCCTGCTTAAGTCCGAGACCCAAAGAAAGCATTACCACAATCGACGCAGTACCAATAATGACACCAAGCACCGTCAAAAAGGAACGTACCTTACGCCGCCACAGATTTGACATGCTCATGCCCATAATATCAGATAATCTCATGTATCATTCATCCTCTTTTGAAGTATCATTTCTATGTTCTATATAACAACAACTTCTTATCGATCTTTTGATCATTCTGATCCTATAGATCATCAGGATCCTCTACTTCTCCTTCATATACCGCATCTTTGGACTCTTCAGCTTCATTCTCATAAAATGCAGAATCGTCAGCATCGGCTTCTACAGAATCAGTATCATCAGCTTCATCAACATCTGATGTATCAGTATCGGTCTTGCTGTCACCCTCAGACTCATGCTTCTCGTCTGTAAAAAGCTCAGCCTCATCCTCTTCTTCCATCAGCTTTGCAAGCTTTTTCTTTCTTTTCTTAACAACTATGACAATGACTACGATCAAGATTATTGCAGCAGCTATACCTGCAACAAGCCATATCCACCACGGAATCTCCTCGTCCTCGTCATCCTCATATTCATCGTAATCCTCAAAATCATCAGTACTGAATGAGTCAACGCCCACTTTACAAGGAACATCCTGAGTCATTTCACCCTTAGTCCCTTCAGAATCCTCATAGGAGATCTTTACCTTGATCGTTCCTCTGTCCGAATTGTCCTCTTTTCCCGTAACCTCTAAGGTAGCATAGGCGGGAGAGTTAGCTGCTATATTACCGACATAGCTCTCCGAAGCGCTTACTGCAGAATCGTCAACCGAAACACTAACATTATATACGCCTGCGCTTCCCTGATTATTAATTGTAAATACCAGACTTCCGGTAGATCCTATTCCTATAGAATCCGGAGTCAATGTCACATCCGTGACATTCATTTTGACTTCCTGATAAACCGTCAGATAAACACTCTCACTAGCAGAATAATTATTACCATTTCCATCATCGAAATCACCCTTTATCATAAGACGATAATTCTTCTGAGGAAGCTCTGCCGTTGTCTTTAATTCGATCTCAATATCACCGGTCTTTCCGGCTTCGATCTTATCAACAAATACCGCGTTAGAACCGGAAGTCGGCAGGAAATTACCGGACTCATCACCTATCAGGAATTTACCGTTGCATACATTAGTCTTCTCTGATGAATTCATTACATGAATCTTCATCTTGAAGCTGTCTCCAGCCATTACCTTCTTAGGTTCTGTATCAAAACCCTTTATAATAAGCTTAGGCGGCTGGCTGTCTTCATCTGAACCTGACGAACTGCTTCCACCGCTGTATCCCGAGTATGAGCTTCCACTATCATCGTCATCATCAGAGCTTGATGAACTTGATGAGCTTGACGAGCTTGAACTGCTCTTGGTTGTTTTCTCCTTCTTAGAGCTGCTGCTCTTTGTAGTTCATGATTCCGTTGTTGCCGTAGTAGGCTCCGTTGCAGAAAAATAAATGTTGATCGTCTTTAGCACGTAAAAATCTGCTGAAGAACCATCTGCCGCAAACTTTGTATATTCACCAATAAATTTCACGCTCTGATATCCGTCTTCAAGATCGGAACGAGCCTTAAGTGTATATTCAGCATCTAACGAAAGCTGCTTTGCCGCATCATCCCCTGACGAAATGATCTTATATGCATCACCGCTTGTCTCAAAAGGAAACATCGTATCTATAACCGGATATACGCTCCTTATCCTGATACTATTTGTGTTGCCTGACACAAGTTTAAATGCTACCTTAACATCTTTTCCGGCAACTCCCTTTATTGACTCTGTGACCTCAACGCCAATATCAGAGTTCTTTCCCAGCGTTCCGTTAGGATCAATATTAGTACCTACAAGAGAATTAAGAACCGTATTCCCTGCATTCAAATTACTGCCATCAGTATTACCACCTGTTGTAAGCTCCGTCGCATTGACAACGCTAAGTGAATTCGGAACACCTGTTAACAGTGAAGCAGCAAACAGGATCGTAGCAATAACCGCTCTTAACCTGATACTTCTGATTTTTTTGATTATGATACGTTCTTTCATGACTCTACATCCTCCACAACTTTAGTACGTCTGTCTTCTATATTAACTATCTTACCATCAACTATCCTTATCACTCTGTCAGCTATTGCCGCCAGGCTGTCATCATGCGTAACCATGACCAGGGTTTTATGATGCTCATTAACAACCTCACGCATAAGCTTCATCATCTCTTTCGAGGTCTTTGAATCAAGATTACCCGTAGGCTCATCGGCAAACATTATTCTCGGATTAACAACCAATGCTCTTGCCATACCGACACGCTGCTGCTGACCACCTGACATCTGACTCGGCTTATGCAGCGCATGATCCTTAAGTCCCACAAGCTTTAGCATCTTTATCGCCCGTCTCAGCCTTATTTCCTTAGGAACACCCCTAAATGACAGCGGAAGCGCTACATTCTCCAAAGCATTAAGCGTTCCAAGCAGATTAAATGATTGAAAAATGAATCCGACATTCTCTCGCCTGAACTTAACGAGCTTGTTCTCCTTCATTTTCTCAATATGCTGCCCATCTATTATGACCTCTCCCTTAG
>OMSZ01000188.1 GCA_900313855.1 uncultured Eubacteriales bacterium | reverse complement strand
TACTCTCAATGTTCCTCTCTTCGTAAACCAGGGAGATTCAATCAAGATTGATACACGTACAGGTGAGTACATGTCCAGAGTATAATATCATTCGGTATTATGTAGAACATAATATTAGAACATAATATTACGCAATTAAAGGTTCGATACTATTGTAGTATCGAACCTTTTTAGTGTCTCTTTTACACTATCTCCTTTTCATATATATAAATTATATACAAAACAGGGCCTGTCTTTCGACAGGCCCTTAAAACTATTTGCATTGATTTAGTTTTATTAGTTAAGATCAAACAGATCGTATGGAAGAACAACTTTTATTCTTCTATAGATAGGAGCAAGATCCCTGCCCTTAGCATCCTTTGTCTCAACTCTTACAGTAATGAATGTATAAGCTCCATCATATGGTTTGAAGTAATCTTCTCTAAGTTCAAGATTACATCCTGCTGCATATGCGTTACCATTTGATGATACTCCATATGTTACACCTTGTAATCCGGCATTATATGATGAATATGTTCCATCACTATTCTTTGTAATATCCTTAACTATACCAAGATTTACATTACGCTGTTTCTTATTGATATCCTTATCAGCATCTCTAAGATTTGCCATTTCATCACCTGTATCATATATCAGAACATGTTCTGGTAAAGCCTCACCACTCGCATTCTGATGTTTTACATTAGTACTATAATCAGCAAATGTATCAGTATCATAAGGATGACTATTTGTTAATGCTATTATATTGCCATTACCCATAGCAAGATCAAGATCATAATATGCTGTAACTCTTGTGATTGAAACATTCTTATCTGTCTTGATATAGAATGAGAACTCTGGACTATCTGTCATACTCTTTGCTTCAATCTCATAAAGTCCGGTTCCAGTAGGCTTAACCTTAGCATTAGCCATAGGATTTGCGACGCTACCAGTATTAGGATCTGTCTTAAGTGCATCATACAGTTTAACCTGTGTACCAATTGCAGACTTTCTAAGAGAATTAACAATAATATTTATGAAAAGCATTCTTTCATCATTATTGTCAGTTCCAAGACCAGTTACAACTGAATTACCAGCTCCACAATAAGTTACATTCTTATACTGATAGATGAAGTAATTATCGGCACCATCATTAGGTGTTGCAGCCATCAATGATGAGTTTGTACTCATTGGATCTTCTCCAGAAGATTCATTTCTAGGAGCAGCAGTACCACCTGATAATGTGTAATAAACTGTCATATCATCATCTTCAATATCAAGATTATAACCCTGTGGGTTTGTAGCTGTAATGTTAAGTACAGGATCAAGTGGGAACGGATACTTTGTAAGTATACCTTCATTATTTCTTGATGCTCTGTCAGTTACACTTCGTTTCCACGTCTCATTATTGCTATAGTGATGTGATTCAAATCTGGTGTTATCACCTTCTTCAAAGTACAGGTAAGCCGCATACTTATACATATAAGCATCCATAAAACCGGCATCCGCCTGTCCTTTGTTTTGTCCGAATACTATAGATCTATCTGTTATAGCATCCGTCTTTAGCTTCCAACTATTATTTACCTTTTTAGTATCTTTAGTAGAAAGTGTACTGATATAGTATTGTTCATTAGGGAACTTACCAATCTTCAACTCATCAGCATGTCTTGCGTCCTGACCAAAAGTCTTACGTAAATCAGCTGTAAGATTCTCAGCCATGTCAGTTCCATCAGCTGTAACTTCAGAAGGATTATTTCCCTTAATATTTACATTAATTGTATCATAGAAGAGAAGTACTCTTCCATCATTATCAATATAGTTCTGAATAGCTGCTGTAGATGGATCTTTCATATCTCTTCCATTGAAGTCATCAGCAGGTCCTACAATTATAATACTGTAAACAGAGGTAAGATCAACTTTTTTACCATCATCAGATATTGAAGCAAGTTTTGCTTCATTCGTATACTTATACAGGAGATATTTACGATATATACCAGCATTTCTCCACTTCTTGAAGAGAGCTGTATAATCTTCTAAAGTTCCACTCCAGTTCGCT
>OMSZ01000136.1 GCA_900313855.1 uncultured Eubacteriales bacterium | reverse complement strand
TGAGAGAAAGTATGGAGAGAAACTCCTTAAGCTTGAGCATGAGATGGAGGATGCGGCGCTTAACGATATCATGAGGCAGCTTGAGCGCTAGAAATATGAGCGAAACTCTTGTAAGCTGTGTTCGCTTGCAGTTTGTTTGGGTCTTTTATTATGGCGTGCTTTCGGATAAAAAAATTAATTGTGTATGACTGATTGTCCGAAAAAAGAGTTTCTAAGTATCCCGGAACATCTTTATATATAGACGCGGTACGGTGCAAAGTCGACCTCCTGTCTCCGTTGCACCTGCCGTACATCCATGTACGGCAACCGCTGTACGTTTTGCGGGATACTAAGAAACTCTATTTTTCTCCCAAAGGTCATACAAATAAATTTTTTTATCTTTCGCTACGCCTTCATATTATTCAATCAAACAAACTGCTGCGCGGGATATCATTTGTTAAGAGTTTCGCATTCAATTTATGTCCCTTGCTATTAAGAACTGTGTACATTGATTAATGATAATTATCAGCAACCCCAAACGATAATATTATTAATGTGTTTATGCTATATAGATTTAATAAATATAATAATATCAATTAAAAATATTATATTTATTCAGTAACTGATAACAATCGAACTGAAATACTATCGACGGACAGCGGAAGTGAGATATCGGCATACCGTAAGACCTGTGTGTCCGTCAAACACCAGCTCGATAAACTTTAATATCGCAAAGGAGACGATATATGGCAGAAAGCTACGATAAGAAGTCAAGAATCTTATATGTGCTCAAACTCTTGTGGGAGGAGTCTGACGAGCTCCACCCTGTTTCTGCTGCGTCCCTTTCGAAAAAGCTTGAAACCTATGGTATTAAATGCGAGCGAAGAAGCATATTTCACTGCTTTGATATGCTCGAGGAATTTGGCTTTGATATCATAAGGACCAATAAGGGAACCTATCTTGGTAATCGTTTTCTTGAACTGCCGGAGTTAAAGCTTTTGGTTGACGCCGTGCAGTCGTCTAAATTCATCACATCAAAAAAATCCTCGGAGCTAATAGACCGTTTGTCCGGTCTTTCCTCCATTTATGATAAGAAGCTCCTTAAAAACCAGGTGTATGTTAGTGGACGGGTTAAGACCATGAATGAGAGCATATACTATAATATAGATGCAGTTTCTGAAGCTATAGCCGATAATCTTCAGATAACATTTCAATATCTTGACTGGAGTCCGGATAAGAAAATGATACCGAGACACGATGGGAAATTATATGAGATATCTCCGTGGTGTCTTGTCTGGGAGAGGGAAAGATATTATATGATCGGCTATGATGCTGCCTTTGCAATGATGAAGCACTACCGGGTAGATAAAATGCGTCGCATAGAAACCATTGATAAGAAACGTGAAGGGAAGTCCGTATATAAAAGCATGGATATGTCTGCTTATACTATAGAGAATTTTGGGATGTATGCGGGCAGACGGCAGACAGTGAATTTGACTGCGGATAAAAATATGGCCGGTGTAATTATCGATCGTTTTGGAACGGACGTGTGGATGCATGAGGCGGAAAACGGGGAGCTGTCTGTCTCGGTTGAGGTGTCAGTAAGCCCGCAGTTCTTCGGTTGGATTACAGCTATGGGCGGCAAGGTAAGGATAGCGGGACCGAATGATGTGAAGGCTGAATACTATGAGCTCCTTGGTAAATGTATGGAAAGATAAGTTTTTGAGTGAAACAGTTTAAGAATAATATAATGAATGCTGTTATAATTAGCAGCTTAAGAGTACTAGGTGTAAATTATCATAATTGGGCAGGAGGTTACTATGAAACAATATTTAATGGCACTTGATCAGGGAACGACAAGCTCGAGATGTATCATATTTGATAAGAAGGGAAATATGGTCTCTGTTGCGCAGAGGGAGTTTGAGCAGTATTTTCCGCAATCGGGCTGGGTGGAACATGACGCGGACGAGATATGGGCGTCACAGGCAAGCGTAATGGCAGAGGCAATGGCGAAGAGTTCGATTACCGCTTCCGAGCTTGCGGCAATTGGAATAACCAATCAGAGAGAGACCACTATAGTTTGGGATAAGAATACGGGAAAACCCGTATATCACGCTATTGTATGGCAGTGCAGAAGGACTGCCGATTATGTGGAGGAGCTTAAAAAAGATGGCTTTGACAAGGTGATCCGTGAAAAGACAGGACTCATTGCCGACCCGTATTTTTCTGCAACAAAGATTAAATGGATCCTTGATAATGTTGAGGGTGCAAGACAAAAAGCGGAAAATGGAGAGCTTTTGTTCGGAACAGTAGATACATGGCTTTTATATAAGCTTACAAATGGAAGAGTTTTTGCCACGGATGTTACCAACGCGTCAAGAACGATGCTTTATAATATCCATGATCTGTGCTGGGATAAGGAGCTGCTTGAGAGGTTTGATATTCCGACTTCAATGCTTCCGGATGTCAGAGATTCTTCCTATATATATGGGCATACTGATCCGGGACTTATCGGTGCCGAGGTGCCTATTGCGGGCATTGCAGGCGACCAGCAGGCGGCGCTGTTCGGTCAGTGCTGTTTTGATGAGGGAGAGGGAAAAAACACCTATGGTACGGGATGTTTTCTTCTCGTCAATACGGGGGACAAGGCTGTAACTTCAAAGAACGGACTTTTAACCACTATAGCAATAGGCAGAGATGGCAAGGTGCAATATGCGTTAGAGGGAAGCGTGTTTGTTGCGGGTGCTGCTATCAAATGGCTGCGTGATGAGATGAAGCTTATAAATGATGCCGCGGAGACGGAAAAAATGGCACTTTCCGTTCCTGACAGCGGAGGCGTATACGTTGTGCCTGCATTTACCGGACTTGGCGCGCCTTATTGGGATGCATATGCAAGAGGAGCAGTATTCGGACTGTCACGAGGAACCAACAACGCGCAGTTTGTAAGAGCTACGCTGGAATCGTTGGCATATCAGTCGTTAGATGTTATACGCGCTATGGAAGAGGATGCTAAGATCAGGGTTTCATCACTTAAGGTGGACGGCGGAGCGTCGGCGAATAACTATCTTATGCAGTTTCAGGCGGACATATTAAATGGCAAAATAGTCCGGCCGGTCGTAGCGGAGACAACTGCGCTTGGTGCGGCTTACCTTGCGGGGCTTGCTGTTGGATATTACACTGACCTTGATGAGATAAAGAGCAACTGGCAGGTTGATAAAGAATACCTACCTTCTTTTAATGATGATAAGCGTGATGCGCTTTACAAAGGATGGAAGGATTGTGTGCGAAGAATCCGCAGCGATTATTAAAGCTGAGAATTTCCGTTTCACGTAATTAAGTTTACAATGCTTTGAATTCAAGCTTAAGATTTGTTTCAGCATTGTCATAAAATGGTAATAATTAAATCACAGAATGAACACATATTTATAATATTTTGGATTAAATAAGCAAATGTGATTGGAGTGATCAGGATGTTTGGAATGATGCTTATGGGCGGCTATTATGGCGGCTACGGCGGATATTACGGAGGATATCTTTCATATCTTATATTTCTTCTGCCGGCAATGATACTAGGCTTTTGGGCACAGATGAAGGTAAAGGGAACATTTAGTAAATATAGTATGATCAGTAATTCGAGAGGAATGACGGGTGCGCAGGCGGCTCGTATGATCCTTGACAGAAACGGGCTTTCGTATGTAAGGATTGAGCATATAGCAGGTGAACTAACAGATCACTATGATCCCAGAGATAATGTTATAAGGCTGTCGTCATCGGTTTATAATTCCACTTCGATCGGCGCGGTGGGAGTTGCGGCTCATGAGGCTGGGCACGCGGTTCAGCATGCGGAAGGATATGCACCGATCAAGGTTAGGAATGCGATAATACCTGTCTGTAATCTGGGTTCAAGAATAGGTCCGATAATGATCATTGCGGGATGCTTATTTGCGGGAACCTTCGGCAGAAATCTTATAGTATATGGTATAATGTTGTTTTCACTGGTTGCGCTGTTTCAGATGTTAACACTTCCGGTTGAATTCAATGCCTCCGGGCGTGCGCTTTCTGTTATAAGGGAAAGCGGGATATTTGATGAGGAGGATTATAGGGGAGCAAAGAAGGTTCTCTCTGCGGCGGCAATGACTTATGTTGCTGCATTGGTTACGACCTTGTCACAGATATTGTATTATGCTGTACGTTTTTTGGGAGTGGGCAGAAGACGGGACTGACATCTTCATTAAATCTTAATTTGACGAATTGATGCTTACGTGGTAAACTCACCGTGATATTAAGGTCGGTTGTACCTGCATGCAAAGTTCATATGATTGATATTTCGATTTTGTGATGGTGCATGAAGCTTTATGACCGGTCTTTAGTATAAGTAAAAGGAGGACATATTAATGAGAAAGATATATAAGAGTATTGCGGCATCTTTGCTTGCGGCAGCAATTGTTGTAACTCTCCCGGCAGCGGGACTTAATGTTAAGGCTGATGCGCTTTCTGATGCGGCGCCGGAGGATGTGTACGTATCCTTTGGAGCGGATCTTAAGGATGATGAGAAAGATAAGGTTATGAGCCTTATGGGAATTGAAGAGGAAGATCTTGAGAACTATACGGTAGGTGAGATCACCAATGATGACGAACACAAATATCTCGGTGATTATCTTGATGACAGTGTAATAGGAACCAGAGCTCTTTCTTCTGTTGTGGTTGTTGTAGGTCAGGAGGGAGACGGTATCGATGTTGAGACTAAGAATATATCATACTGTACGCCCGGAATGTATACCAACGCACTTATTACAGCAGGCATCAAGGATGCTGATGTGATAGTTGCGGGACCGTTTGAGATTACGGGTACTGCGGCTTTAGTAGGTGCTATGAGAGCGTATGCGGCACTTACCGGAGAGACTATTTCTGCTGAGAGTATGGATACCGCAGTAAATGAGCTGGTTGTTACAAGTCAGATGGCACAGCAGGGTGATATCAGCGCAGAGGATGTTGAGCAGCTTATGGCATTTGTTAAGACCAAGGTTGTAGAGGAAGGACTTGACAATGAAGAGGCTATTGGCAAGGCTATTGATCAGGGAGCAGCTGAGCTTGGCATTTCGGTATCAGAGGAAGAGAAACAGACTATCATTTCGCTGATGAAGAAGATCGGTAAGCTTGATCTTGATGTTGACAGTATGAAGTCTCAGGCAAAGGAACTTTTCAATAAGCTCGAGAACATGGGTATTGATAAGGAGCAGGCAAAGGGCTTCTTCCAGAAGATCATAGATGCGCTTACAGAGTTCTTTAATAATTTATTCGGATAATAGCATGATATTTATCGGGAACCGGCGTTGTGCCGGTTCCTTTTTACTTTATATGATTTTTTATTTTATAGTTGAATATTATCAGACTTCGTATTAAAATAGAAATATATATTTTTTCGTGATGGAGGTTGCAATATGGAGAAAAAAGAAATCGAACAGAAAATTTTGGAAATTATTGAAGAAGAGATGCCGGAGCTTGATGCGGACAAGGTTGATCTTGAGGCGTCATTTACAGATGAGTATGGGGTTGATTCTGTATCGCTTATCAAGGTTATCGTAGATGCTGAGCAGAAGTTTAACGTTAAGTTTGATGACAAGGAGTTAGCTCTTAATAAGTACAATAACTTCGAGGATGTAGTTGAAGTGATCGAAGAGAAATTACAATAATAATAGAATATATAAAAGAAGGAGTATTATTATGGCAAACAAAGCAGTATTATCAGTTAAGTATCCTGCCATTACATCTTGGCAGTGGCATGCAACATTGTTTTCTATTTTAGGAG
>OMSZ01000065.1 GCA_900313855.1 uncultured Eubacteriales bacterium | reverse complement strand
CCACGCGAATACTTCCTTGCATATTAATTTTCTCCTGCTCCAAACCATCGCTTATAATGATTTCTTCATCATCAAGCAAAAATTTAAGATGATTTCTTGCTCTGGAAAGCCTGCTTTTCACTGTACCCTGTGTCACTCCCGTGATCTTTGCGACCTCCTTAACAGAATAACCTTCAAGATAATAAAGCACTATGACCGTCCTCTGTTCCTTCGAAAGCTTACCAAGCGCCTCATAAAGCTCCGAGTAATCCGGTCTTTCCATTCGATCTGAAAACTCGATATTGTTATCCATGTCGTCACCTGCCGACACAGTACGTTTTCTCAACTTAAGTGTACGGTAACATTCTCTTATCAGTATTTTTGTAAGCCAGGTCTTTGCATATTTTTCCTGCCTCAAGGTATATAATTTGCTAAATGCCGTCGAAATCGCCTCTCCTACCGCATCCTCGCAATCCGCCTCGTTTTCGAGGATTGCGAAGCTTACACGATATAAGCTGTCGGTAGCATTTATTACAACTTCGGCAAATTCTTCTTTATCCAATGTCTTCCTCCTTTCGAGCAGTTCTTAGCGAAGTATGAGCTTTAGAACTGCCTATATGCAGATGTCAGAAGGTACAAGCCCAACGGGCGCAGTAGCTTCTGCTAACACCGAGCCATTCGAGCAGTTCTTAGCGAAGTATGAGCTTTAGAACTGTCTATAATCTAATTTGGAGTATTGCAATATCCTGTTAAAATCGATTTCTATCCATTAGAGCACAAAAGGGTGGAAATGGTTCCACCCTTTTATAAATTCTTATTTTTTGTTTCAATATTCTACCCCAATTCTTGCCGATATCCCTTTCTCATAAGGATGTCTCTTCATCTCAACATCAGACCAATAATCACTTGCTTCAATCATAAAATCAAGCGGATCACGCCCTGTCATAACAAGTTCAGCACAATCAGGAAGTTCTTTAAGAAACTTTCTTACCAGTTTTTCATCAATCAGATTCCATCTGCATGGATATGTGATTTCATCCAGAACTATTAGAATTGGGGGACAGGCATCCTTTCCTGTATTACCTTCACACTTTTGGACTTCAATATGCTCTACATTACTCTGCCCATTACTCTTTATCTGCTCAACACATTCCACGATTTCCCGCAAAATTTCATTATGCAGTCCTGTAATCTCAGCCTTATCCTCATCGCTCATTTCATTATAGAAACCAAACTCCTTTTTCACCTTAAGCACCTTCACCTGAGGAAGCTGTCTTAATATATTAAGTTCAGAGCTCTCATTTCCTTTCATGAACTGTGCAAATATAACATGCCCTCCGGCACCTAATATACGCACGCTCATCCCCACCGCAATGCTTGTCTTACCTTTTCCGTCACCTGAATATAAATGTATCATTTCTCCCCCTGCTTTCCGAAAAAATGCGCAATCCCATAAGAATACACCGTGTTACTGACATCAATCTCCACCTTATTCTTTTTTCTAGGGGACTTTTGTACCACCTGACGAAAGCTACAGGTTATATTCTCGCAAAGCTCACATTTATGACACCCACTGTCCTCTCGTTTCTCCTTGTATTCTGCCGTGAATATGACACTCTTTAATGGATGGAGCATTCCATTTTCCCATGAAAGTGCATGCTCCGAAAGCCCGTCACCTGAAAACTCCTGAAGGTATTTCTCTATATCCTGAAAATCCTCATCACCCAGAAAATGATACTCACCCATCCATTTTCCTGTTTCCTGAAATACAGTCTCATTCATCTTCTCATAGGTCTTCGACAGAAACTCCATGGCAAAGCACTCCATACTGTATGCAAGGAGTAAATGCTGGGACTCCGCCACCACATCAAGCAGCCTGTCATACTTATCTCCAAGTGTTGCCGTGCATACCACTCCGTTATCATTATAGACAATCCATGCCTCCACCGTGTTAAGCTCGGAAAGAAAACGACCTGTCGCCAACAGAAGCTCCCTGTCCTTCTCGTCAAAATGATACCGCTTAATAAAGTGTTCTATTGTTATATCGTTCTGCTCTATTGTAAAAATGTATCTTTTGCAATTCATCTTATTCCGCCCGTCATATATAAAAATATCTCAATAAATTTAACACTTTTCCCAAGTGTGGTAAAAGAGCTCTCTTTCGGCAGCATTTAATGCCTTTTTCTCCGATCCACACCACTTTTGCTGTAATATCTTGCTTTATCCTCATACATTCTTTTGTCGGATATTTTAATCGCCTCATCTAATTCTATGTTAGATTCCCTTAATGAATGACCAATGGAAACACTGTAACCACATTTTGCAACATTCTCTTTAATCTGTTGCTCCGTCTCAATGATCTCATCTTCCATGTCATTGAAAAATAGGATAACAAATTCATCCCCTCCAATCCTGTAACCCATTGAAGTACGATCAATCACCTCGCCTATACACTCTCCTATCTTTGTTAATGCCTTATCTCCTTCATCATGTCCTTTTGTATCGTTCAGAGTTTTAAGACCATTCATATCTATTGATGCAACAGCATAAATATTTCTGCCATATGTGGTACAATCGTCATAAAAAGCTTTTCGATTGAGCAGTCCGGTAAGAGTATCTCTTCGATTCTCATGGGAATAAAGAACAATGTAAAAGAAAATGCTGCTGATCATAATAGCTTCATTCAGGCTGGTTCCTCCCCTCACTGTATCCATTAAAGCTGCCAGAAGACAAAAAACAGCACATGTCAAAGTCACAAATCTTTCGATACCGTTTCTATTTGAAAAACGTCTGAAGGTGACCCACAAAAGGGACAACAGATAAAATATCGGTACAATAAAAACAATGCCTCCTAAAGGACCTCTGTAAAATGAGTAATTTTCATCATATCCAAATGCAACTCCCGAAAAAAATGCTGTGCAGCAAACCAATAGATTTATTATGGCAGGAATCCACAAATATGGTTTTCTTTTTTCCGGCTTCACGATAACGAACAAAAGCCCAAGTACGGCATTTGTCCTAAAATTATATCCGATCACAGAAAAAAGTATTCTGAAAAATCTCATGGAAGGATCTTTCGAAGCAATAGTCTCAAGAATATCCTCCAGCACAAGAATAAAGCAGCTGATTACAGTTATCCAGAAAAACCTGTTATCTGTATTTTTGAATTTTTTTCTTGGCCAAAGTATGAT
>OMSZ01000420.1 GCA_900313855.1 uncultured Eubacteriales bacterium | reverse complement strand
TAAGGAAGCTAAGAGAGACTGGTATATAGAAGAAACAAAGAGACTTAAGGCTGAGTTTGATGAGGAACTTACAATCTACCCTGCAGATCTCAATCAGGAATCTACAGTTATTTACCTCAAAGGTACAGAGGTTATGTATGATACATTCAAAAATCTTACTGTAGGTATGCCGCAGGAAACTGCATTCTATACACTTGGTAACAGCCAGCAGGCTACAGAAGGTGGAGATATTACAGCTAACGAGAATGCAGTATCAACAGAGCCTTATGTATGTACAAAGTGCGAATATCCTATTAACTTTACTGCTTCTTATGAGCAACTTAAGGATTATCTTGATTATGTTGCTGAGTACAAGTACAGAATGAATATTTCTCAGATTAATATGTCATATGATCCGGAGACAGAACTTCTTGTTGGATCTCTTGCACTTGATGCATATGCAATCAGTGGACCGGACAGAGTTCCTGATGTTCCTGTAGTTGATGAGCAGCCACAGGGTGTAGATAACATCTTCCTTGGTGGTGAGGGCGCTGTAGTATCAGCTGATGCTAGTAAGTATGCTGATAACAATGGTGCAGATATCGTTGGTACACATAACCTTATAGTTCTTCTCAATAATGCAGCAAATGATGCAGCTTCTGGAATTATCATTGCAGCAGATGAGAGTGATGAGAAGACATATGTATCAGCAGATGCTAACGAAGTTGCTCAGGCAACGATTTCTATCTATACAGAATCAGGTAAGAGTTTTGTAAAGTATGAGATTGGTGATGAATCTCATGAAACGGAGATTCTTACAAGCGATGTTACTATTTATGTAAGATCATCAGAGAGAGTAGATTCTGATGATAAGAATGGAATTAATGTATCTATCAACAATACAAGCGGTCTTCCTGTATATGTTAAGGTTGTTGATGATGATTCATCATCACCTAGATTTAAGATAGGACAGAAGTCCGGAACTGTAAAGATATATAACTAAGACGGGGTATAACATTATGACCAAGCCGAATAACAAAGGTTTCAACTTAATAGACGTAGTTATTGCTGTAGCAATATTGTCTTTGTTGGTGACACCAATATTGTTTCAGGTTATACAGAGCTTAAATACCAGTGCTCAAGGTAAGGAAAAGCAGTATGTGATTGATAATGCCGAGTATGTTCTTGAATATTTTCAGTCTACAACAAATGATCTTCTTACTGAGACAAGTACAGATGTATTTAAGTCAACTGATAACGGTAGTATCAGTGTAAATAGTATATCTAAGAGAGATGATATTGAGTGTACTCTTTATAAAAAGGGACCTTCAGGACTTGTTAAAGTTACAGAGGGAGGCAGTGTTTTAAATGTAAAATATGAAGCCTCTGTATATGTTCTTGATGATGCTAAGCTTGGTCGTGATAAAACAAAATATTCCAGAAATGTTATAGTAGATAATCTCAGTAATATAATCATGTCTGTTAATGGCGATGATGATTCATTAACAGCAGTAAGATATGAGATTGATTATTCATATGATTCTGATAATCCGCCAAGTGCTGCTGATGGCAGCACTGGCTGGATTGTTCAGAATGATGGTAGTATGGTAAGACTTGATTCTTTAGGAAGAGTCACATCTATAGTTGTAAAACAGAGAGATGTATATAAGTATGAGGAAGTTGTTGCCGGATCTCCTGTAGAAAAGAGTGTAACTTATGTAGATCCTAATACTATCGACATAGCTTATATTCAGAACCTTGATATTAATACAGTTGCTATTATTCAGGGTAATGCCGCTAACTTTGATAAGCAGGCAGAATCAGATTTCTTTGCTATGAAATTTGATGCACTTAAGAATGATCCGATTAGAAAAACACAGTATGAGCAGGCGATTTCTTCTCTTACTGGTGAAACAGGTTTGAATCAGGCGGATTCAACCTACAAGAATACAAAGATAACAATTAGAAACATTGGAACAGATAAGTATGAGGTAGATTGTACAGTTTATTATTTTGAGGCATATATATTAAGTTCCAATGAAACATTTACTACAGAGCTTACACAAGCTGATAAAGATGATGGATATAAAGAAGTTGATTTAGAACATGATAATCTTAGATGGACACATAAGCCGTTAGTTCTTTCATATAATGTATTCCATAAAGAGTTTTATACAAAATCTGCACCAGATATATATTTTGTTTATGAACCATATGTAACTAACTCAAGCGGTAATGCAAGTCAGATGAGATATGCTGATACAGACTTTATCTCGGTTTATACAGATGATAAATGTCAGGATTCTAAGTTATATCTTATAAAGCCTAGTAAGGATCAGTTGACAGTTAAGAATGGTGGACTTCCGTATGCGACACCTGATGTTGATTCGTTCTATACTAGAAACTCAACAGGTGACTTTGTTCCGGTTAAAATAGAATTTTTATGGATGAAACATGGTTCGGCTACTCATCCACTTAAGGTTTATACAAACATTAGAACTGAGGAAAAGAATGGCTCACCTACATCATATGATGCGAATTTTATGCCATATTCAACAGTTTATAATGGATATAGAATTATAAATATAATTAAAGCGGTTGATGGTACTGTAGATAAGGTACCTGAATCGGGAGATACAAATACTTTTGTTAATGCATCAATAGAAGCCTATCCCGGTAATCCAAAAAACAACAAATTGGAAGATAGTGACTATATTCTTCCGTTATCTGAAGATGTTATAAAGAGTGGAAGATTATATACAGTAAGTGTAACACTTACAGAAAAGGATAACGATTCAAACGTTATTAGATTCACAGGTGCAAAGGAGGCTAATTAGTTTTGAAAATCAAGAAACTACTTAATAAGTTAAGAAAAAACTCCGGTTCTGGAATTGTTCTTGTAATTGTTGCACTGGGCTTTATAGGAATACTTGCTGGTGCTTTGCTTACGGCGGTTCGTTATGTATATAGAGCTAAGCTTTATCATTACAATGCTCGTGATAATTTCTATTATGTTGAACAGGCTATGAGCGAGATATATGCAGGACTTGGTGGACGTACAGTTGCCTGCATTCAAGATGCTTATACAGAAACAGTAGAAGGCATGACATATTATGATGTTGATAAGAAAACATATAGAACCAAAGATTCAGAACAAGCACGTAAAGAGTTTGATCAGAAGTTTATGGGAAAGGTATATGATGAGTTTTACGGTGCCGGAAGTGATATGAGCTTATTCGTAAAACAGCTTGATTATTATATATCTAACAGGACTGTAAAGCTTAGAGATTATCAGTATAAGGATACTGATTCATTAAATGATGCAAATATTACTACTGATAAGAGTAGTCTTGATCTTGACACCAATGATGATGTTAAGCTTAATGCAGGAGCTCCGGGAATCACTGTACTTTTATTTGATGAGGCTGGAAATGTATTAACTGGAGCAACAGGCGATAGAGAAAAGTTATATAAGATTGTTATAAAAAATGTCGCTTTAACAAGAACTGCTGAATATGATAGATCTCAGGCTAATGGTACATTTACTCAGACTTTGTCTACTGATATAGTTATTAGCAGACCTGACTTTGCGGTAAATTTTAACTTTACTACACCTATATTTGATAACATTCTTGATTATGCGTTTGTTGCAGATATGGGTGTTGATATTGCACCGAATGCACAGGACCTTATAATTAATGGTAATGTATATGCTGGTAATGATTTTTATAACAAGACATATAATGTTGCTAATGAATCAGCTCATAAGACATATCGTTATGATGTAGGTACTAATGTTGTAACTGTAAGTGGACAAGATGAAAACAGAAAATCTGTTGAAAGAAATTCAACAAATGGAAATATTATAGCATACAATTACGTTTTAAATCCGGTTGCTAATGCAGCTACCATGTCTCCATTAAAAACAAATCCTAATGCTTATGAAAAGACCAGTAGCAGTATTGATCTTTCAAAATATGATGGAGTTAATGATAACAGTAAATATTCTGGCTTTTATATTGATGGAAGAAGTGTAAGTGTTATAGCTGATACATTTGTTGTTCCAGGAACAATTGCCGTTATGGATAATGCTTCTCTCAATGTATATAGGGCTGAAGCGAAT
>OMSZ01000343.1 GCA_900313855.1 uncultured Eubacteriales bacterium | reverse complement strand
CAACTAAAGGAAATATACCTGACCCGGTGTCGATACCAAAAGGAGCTTAACCCTAAGACACTCAAGGCTTATCGAATCGATCTGACACAATTCATCGAATTGACCAATCAAACAGACATTCCAATATCTAAAGAAATTCTTCTGGAATATATCACTCAAATCCACAAAATGTATCAACCCGCAACAACCAAACGAAAAATAGCAAGTGTAAAAGCATTTTTCCGCTATCTCGAATGTGAAGATATCATTGAAATCAATCCCTTTTCTAAAATCAATATAAGCTTCAGACAGCCCAAAAGACTTCCAAAAACAATACCTTCTAACACAATTCAATATTTTTTATCCACAATTTATTCACAGAAAAGTAATGCTACTTCTAATTACTCTGATTGCTGGCAGGCACCGGCGAATTGTCAACGCAACTTGTAATAATATCCATCAATAAGATATGGGTGTCAAAAGTATTGTGTAACACCCAAAAGCACCTTGACAATTGAATATAGTTATGGATATAAACCACCATATCTGGTATAATGAGAGTAATAATAATCAACATTTGCGAGGTGTTCATATGTGCTTTGTATCTAATCAGCAGCTTTCACTTTTTGATTCGTTATATTTCCTCTCTGAAAGAAAACAGCGTATGCTGGAAAAATCATGGGCTAAATCTTTTTCTGACCATATATTCCTTAACATTGATGAATATATCTTTGCTCCATTATTCAGTGAGAAGACCAATTCACGCCCTAATGCTCCAATTAATGTAATTGTTGCTGCACTTATTCTGAAAGAGATTACAGGAATGACTGATGATGAGATCATGGAAGCCTGCGAGTTTGATTTCAGATTTCAATTCGCACTGCATACGGTAAGCTTTGAAAACCAGCCTATCAGCGACAGAACTTTCAGCAGATTCCGTTCAAGATGCGCCGCATATGAACTTACAACCGGAAAAGATCTGATACATGAATGCATTATTTCACTTTCCAGGCATATTTGTGAATTCATGGAGCTTGACGGTACGATAAAGCGCATGGACAGCATGATGATAGAATCAAACATACGCCGCATGGGACGGCTTGAGCTGTTATACACATGCATATCTAATCTTGTTAAAGAAATATACCGTGATGATGCTTTCGAACTGCCCGATACATTTAAGCATTACAGTGAACCGAATGACAGGAATAAAGTAATCTATCACGATAAGGAAACCCCGCAGTCAGAAAAGCTTCAGCAGGTAATAAATGATGCATCAAATCTTCTTGAACTTTGTAAAGACAAATACAGCGAGACATCTGACTACCAGCTTCTCGAAAGAGCTGTAAATGAACAGACAAAGCCTGATCCTGATGATGATAAAAACCGCATTCCCAAAGACAAAAACGATTCCATGGATTCATCGGTACTGCAAAATCCATCAGACCCTGATGCGACATTTCGTGCAAAAGCCGGAAAGAGTCACCGTGGATATGTTGCAAACATAACTGAAACAGTTGATGAAAACGGCTCTGTTATAACCGAATACCAGTATGATGTCAATACACACAGCGATTCATCATTTGTAAAAGATTATATAGAAGAAGCACCTAATGGAGAGACAACAGCTCTTATAGCAGATGGAGCATATGACAGTACTGAGAACCGTAAACTTGCGGCAGATAAAAATATAGGTCTGATAACTACCGGTTTATCCGGACGTATGCCAAGAGAGATCATTGGAGATTTTACATTTTCAGAAGATGGTAAAAATGTTGAAAGCTGTCCTAACGGAAATTCACCAAAGAGCAGTAATTATATAAAACAGTCTGACAGTGTCAGGATATCATTTGAAAAAGATAAATGTGAAGGCTGCCCATATCGGGATAAATGCAGACCTAAAATCAAAACCAGAACTGCATCCATGATCATATCCAAAAAGTCACATGACTATATAAAACAGATTCGTGAATGGCACAGCAATGATACGCTTCAGATATCAGGGCGAATACGTAACGGAGCAGAAACAGTACCCTCAGTAATGCGGAGAAAATATAACGTAGACCATATGCCGGTAAGAGGAAAGCTGAGAACAAAACAGTTCTTCGGCTTTAAAGTTGCTGCCTCTAATTTCGTAAAGCTGCACAGATATACGCTAGACATTGAAAAATGCATACCATTACAATAAAAATAGGATAAATATATCATCTGATATCATCTTAAAATGTAAAAATATTCCATTACAAACAATCCATAATTATATTCAATTGTCAAGGTACAAATATATATCAAAGCAGGGTTCTAAAAACACCTACTTTTGACACCTATATCATAATATCACTATATATAATATTGATTTTGAAACCACTATAATGAATCGGGAGGTACATGCTATGGATATGGTACAATCAAACTTCTATACAGAAGAAGACTACTACAACACACCGGAAAATGTACGCTGTGAGTTGATTAATGGCAATCTTATTTATGCCCAGGCATCACCCAGCAGAATTCATCAAAAAATACAACGAGAACTAACTATAATCATCGGCAACTATATTAAATCCAACGGTGGAAAATGCGAGGTCTATACCGCTCCCTTTGCCGTAAAGCTTAATAAAGACAAGAGTAATATCGTTGAGCCTGATATAAGTGTAATATGTGATCCGGACAAGCTGACAGACAGAGGCTGTACCGGTGCTCCCGATTGGATCATAGAGATAATATCTCCGTATAACAGAAGTCATGACTACATTACCAAGCTCAACCTGTACAAGGATGCCGGTGTACGCGAATACTGGATTGTCGATCCGACCACATCCGGAATACTTGTATACCATATGCAGGATGATGACTTTGATGTGAAGTCCTATACATTTAATGATTCCATCGATGTTAATATATACGATGATCTGAGCATTGATTTCAAATCCCTTGATATCTGAATATAATATTTTTACAGGCACCGACGGTGCCTGTTTTTATATAATAGGAAATTTCTCCGGATTTCCTATTATATAAAAACGCTCCGCAAGGATGCGCACCTCGCGGCAATGAAGTTAATTGCCACGCAATACCGCTCGGGCGCACAAAGAGTCGCAAGCGACTCTTTATTATCACTCCCCTGCCGTTGCTAAGTCTGCCGCCACATCATT
>OMSZ01000096.1 GCA_900313855.1 uncultured Eubacteriales bacterium | reverse complement strand
TCACTCTTGATATCGATCTTATATCCGGTAAGTCTTGCAGCAAGACGGGCATTCTGTCCCTCTTTACCGATAGCAAGTGAAAGCTTATCATCAGGAACAACCACCTTAGCGCTTTTCTCTTCTTCATTTACACGAACAGATAATACTTCCGATGGACTAAGCGCATTCTCTATATATATTGCAGGATTCTCATCCCAGTTGATAATATCGATCTTCTCACCGAACAGATCGTCAACTATATTGTTAACACGATTACCATTCTTACCAACGCAGGCTCCAAGAGCATCTACATTAGGATCATTTGACCATACAGCAATCTTAGATCTTGAACCCGGCTCTCTTGAGATAGACTTGATCTCGACAATACCGTCTGCAATCTCAGTAACCTCTTTCTCAAGTAAACGCTTAACCAAATCCTTGTGGGTTCTTGATACAATAACCTTAGGACCCTTAGCGCCTTTATTCTTTTTCTTACCGTCCTTTTCATTACTCTCCTGATTCTCGTTAACTGCCTGTTTAACGCCTACCACATATAACTTTATGCGATCCTTCGGACGATAATGCTCAGTCTTAACCTGTTCGCTCTCCATAAGTAAAACATCCATCTTATCATCAAGATTGATAGAAATATTATTGCCTACATAACGCTGTACAACGCCTGTAACTATATCCTTCTCTTTACTATAGAAGTATTCGTAAAGAAGTCTCTTTTCTTCCTCTTTAATCTTCTGGATAATAATACTTCTTGCATGCTGGGCAGCAATTCTTCCGAAATCCTTTGGTGTTACAGGAACCGGAACAATATCTCCTATATCATATTTCGAACTGATCATACGCGCTTTCTCAAGAGAAATTTCCACAGCATCATCATTAACCTCATCAACAACAGTCTTGTTGGCAAAAACCTCCATCTCACCGGTTTCACGATTCATATGAACACTGGCATTCTCATTTTTACCGTAATACTTATTATATGCGTCAGTGATACCCTTCTCAATGGAATCGATGATCACCTCCTTAGATATACCCTTCTCCTTCTCAATCTGCTCTAACGAAAGCATTAACTCTGACATCTTTTCATACCTCCTATATTCTTTTTCTAAGAGTTAAAACTCAATTGCCTGTCTGCATAAAGCTATATCGCTTCGTTCAATAGTTACATTAACGTCTTCGTCTGTTACAACGGTTATGGTATCGGCAGTAAATGATAAAAGCTCCGCCTCAAATTCTTTACTGTCAATAACGTCATTTTTCTTAAACAATTTAATCTCTAATAAATTACCTATATTCCTTGAAAAATCCTTATCCTTCTTAAGCGGACGCAAAAGTCCCGGAGAGCTTACTTCCAAAATATACGGATCCTTGAATTCTTTCTCGTACTCATCAAGCTTAGGGTTAAGAAGTTTTGTGATACTAACACAGTCATCTATTGTAATACCGCCCTCCTTATCCGCATATACTCTAAGATAATAGGTAGAACCCTCCTTAACATATTCCACATCAACAAGTTCAAAACCAAACTCATCAATGATAGGCGTCACTAACTGCTCACAGGTTTCTTCAATCTGCTTTTTTGTCATTCAAACCACCTTTCCCGATATTATTAGATCTTTGCAACTGATACGTAAAGAGAGTGGACAAACTGCCCACTCTCTGTCAGATCAATATGCTACTGTGTAATAATAACACTAATAATACTTAAATGCAAGCATTATTTATTAACGTAATTAACCGATCTTCCCGCACCCATAACAACCGCCTCTACAGCAGTCGGTGCAACTAAAGCTTTGATACCCGTACTCTCCTCAACCAGCTTATCCATACCATAAATTAGACTTCCGCCACCAGTCATAACGATACCATGCTCTGCTATATCTGCAACAAGCTCCGGTGGAGCGATCTCCAATACATTATGTATCGTATCAAGTATCTGCGCTGTCACCTCGGCAAATGCCTCAATTGTTTCTTCTGAAGAAACGATAATTCTTGCCGGAAATCCGGTAACTAAATCTCTTCCCTTAACTTCCATGGTAACAGGCTCTTCTCTTGGATAGACAGATCCGATATTCATCTTGATCTTTTCAGCTGTAGGCTCACCAATAAGAAGATTGTACGTTCTTCTTATGTACTTTATCATTGCTTCATTATAGTCATCACCTGCCAGCTTAAGCGAATTACTCTCTACAATTCCACCAAGAGATATCACCGCCACATCACTGGTTCCGCCACCGATATCAACGATCATTGTTCCACGTGGCATCGCTATATCCACATCTGCACCTATAGCCGCAGCAATAGGTTCTTCCATAATATCTACATGCTTTGCGCCGGTATTATATACTGCATCCTCAACAGCCCTTCTCTCAACTTCAGTTACTCCACTTGGAACACATACACATATTCTAGGTCTTGAAAACATCTTTTTCTTCTGCATAGCAGTCTCAATAAATGCCTTCAACATTCTTTCCGTAACCGTAAAGTCCGAGATAACTCCCTGCTTAAGCGGTCTGATAACCTCAATATTATCAGGTGTCTTTCCCATCATCTGCTTAGCTTTATTGCCTATTGCGATCAATCTTTTAGTCTTCTTTTCAAATGCGACAACAGAAGGCTGGTTTATTACAATTCCTTTACCTTTAACATATACCAGCACATTGGCAGTTCCCAAATCTATTCCTATATCCATATCAAACATGGTCTTTTCCTCCGTCTGTATGAAGATTGCTCTATCAATTCATAATTTCACAGTCACAATATAAGTTATGATTAGCGTTCAACCTGCAAGCACGTTGAAGCACTTATCATAACTTATATTTACAGTAAACAGTAACTCTATGATAACAAAAAATACAGAAAAAACAATACCCTAATTGTTTTTTCTGTATTTTTATTAATTATTCAAAATCCGCAACTGTAAGTCTGTGATCCTGATCTCCGGAACTCATTTCTCGATTATGTGCTTTAGATACCGCATTATCCACGAACTTGAGTACCCTGTCAAGATTACCGCTTTCAACCTCCTGCATACGTCTTCTAAGAACTATCTCTGCTCCAGGCTCACATGGATAACCAAGCTTTGATGCATGATTCTTAGCTATCGTAAATACGTCTACATCTGTTATTCTGTGTACCTGTACAAGATGCTTGAATTGTGAAGATATGATAACATTATCTTTAAATATCTTTGATAAAGTCTCAATCTGTCCAGTCATTATAACAACAACATCATTGTCAGGATTGCTGATTATACGATATATTTCATCAAGCTTCTGCTCTGATATAACACCCGCATTTTCAACAACAAGACAACCGCCCTGGAGCTTTCCTATTGCATCAGAAATGTTAGCCCTGTTCAATGCTCCTGCTTTTATCTTAGCAATAGTCTTAGTCTTACAGATTCCCATTGCATGAAAGCTTCTTGCAAAATCTTCTGCTATTGTTGTTGTTCCGAATCCATATTGACCAAGAATAACTACATTACGTGGCTCTGTAGGATTCTTACTGATATATTTGATAGTGTTGAGTATCTGATCACTTATCGAATCTACAGTTAAATATTTACCAAGGAATTGCTCTGCGCCTACTGGTAAGGTGAAATCATCCACTTCAACCGCGGTCGAATCAATTATATCATTTTCTGGAGCCTTCGCTGCTCTTGATGAATTCTTCTTG
>OMSZ01000114.1 GCA_900313855.1 uncultured Eubacteriales bacterium | reverse complement strand
TTGTAAGTATTCAGGTTAAGTGTTTTTAATAATACGCGACCGGCGCCGGACTCGACATCCTGTCTCGACGGGCCTTGCCGGACATCCATGTCCGGCATCGCTTTTATAATTACTGAATACTAACAAACTCTAATATACTCCCAGAAGTCGTTCGATATCGACATATCCGTTTATACCTGTGCTGTTCGTCGATAATATATCAGTTCGTGTATCATCATTTACCTTATAAATATAATATTATTTAATTGATATTATTATCTGTATTAAATCTATATAGCATAAACACATTAATAATATTGTCGTTATGAGTTGCTAATTATTCGCAATAATTAACTTTAACAGCTCTTATTGACAAGGGGGGGCATAAAGTGAATGCGAAACTCTTAATAAATGTTATCCCGAGCAGCAGTTTGTTTGATTGAATAACATGAAGGCGCAGCGAAAGATAAAAAAATTTATTTGTATGACCTTTTTTCGGACAATCAGTCATACACAATTAATTTTTTTATCCGAGCGCACGCCATGAATATAATAACAAACAAACTGCAAGCGAACACAGCGTATAAGAGTTTCGCTCACAAAATTTGCTATATAAAATTATGCTCGTTCTCCGCAATGACCTTCTCGATGCGCTCCTTAACCATATCTGCGATTTCCGTAGTCTTCAAGCCCTTGTATTCTTCGTAGGGGATGGGCGGCAGTATATGGAGCTGAACATCAACATTTTTGATCGAGTTGGTATCAAATGGAAGATAGCAGTCAATGATAGCGATCGGAACTATAGGACATTTTGCCTTGGTAGCAGCCTTAAAGCTTCCGCTCTTAAATTCTCCTAGGCGGTTACCGTTCTTTGAACGCGTTCCCTCAGGGAAGATCAGGAAATTACGTCCGCTCTTGACCTCCTCGGCTACCTGGTTGATGACCTTAAGCCCCTGCTTGACATCTTCTCTGTCCATGAAAAGACCGCCTAATATCTGAATAAGCTGTCTTAACAGAGGAACCTTATAAGCCTCCTTCTTGATGACTACGCCAAAAGGAGTAGGATCAAGATACACAAGTCCCATTACGTCAAAAAGTCCCTGGTGGTTAGGATACATTATATAGCCTGATTCTTTTGGAAAATTCTCGAGACCATATCCGTGTACTGTGACATTACCCTTTTTGCATCCGCGTTCGCCGATCTCTCTTATTAACTTATATTTCTTCTCCTCAGGAACCTTATTGGTCCCTGCATAATAGAATAATTGGATCAAAAGTGATGGCAGCCGCCAGAAGTTTCTTAGCAGCATAAGCGTCAGTCTTTTTGCCATGATATACCCCTTTATATATGCGTTTTATAATTCCACGTCCCAATAGCCCTCAAGTGTTGCGAAATAATCCTCGGGAGTTTCGGCGCGTCTTATCATTACAGTATCTCCGTTTTCTCTTAATAATATTTCAGAAGATTTCAATTTGCCGTTGTAGTTGTAACCCATCGCAAAACCGTGTGCACCGGTGTCGTGGATAACAAGGATATCACCTAAATCAATCTTGGGGAGCTTACGGTCGATTGCGAATTTGTCGTTGTTCTCACATAATGAACCGGTTACGTCATATAAATGATCCTCAGGCTGATCCTCCTTGCCCATAACAGTGATATGGTGATAAGCGCCATACATTGCCGGGCGCATAAGGTTGACTGCACATGCGTCAACGCCTATATATTCCTTGTGGGTGTGCTTCTCGTGAATTGCCTTTGTAACAAGATGTCCGTAAGGAGCAAGCATGAAACGTCCAAGCTCCGTGTATATGGCAACATCACCCATACCTGCGGGAACTAAAACCTCTTCGTAAGCTTTTTTAACGCCTTCGCCTATTGCAAGGATATCATTTGGTTCTTTGTCAGGAGTATAAGGAACGCCAATTCCGCCTGAGAGGTTGATAAATGATACCGCAACGCCGGTTTCCTCCTTAAGTTCAACGGCGGTAGTGAACAATATCTTTGCAAGAGTCGGATAATAATCGTTAGTTACTGTATTGCTGGCAAGAAATGCGTGCATTCCAAATTCCTCAGCTCCAAGCTCCTTCAAGCGCTTGAAGGCCTCTGTCATCTGAGGACGAGTCATGCCGTATTTGGCATCTCCGGGGTTGTCCATTATCGTATTGGAAATTGAGAAGGTTCCGCCCGGGTTATAACGGCAGGATATTCTCTTTGGAATTGAGCCTAAAGCGTTTTTGACGAAATCGATATGAGTGATATCGTCAAGGTTGATAGTAGCTCCAAGCTTGTCCGCATATTTGAATTCCTCGGCAGGTGTATCGTTTGAGGAAAACATTATGTCGTTACCGCCAAAACCGCATTTTTCCGACATCATAAGCTCTGTGTATGATGAACAATCGGTGCCGCAGCCCTCTTCCTTAAGGATCTTTAAGATTGTCGGGTTGGGAGTTGCCTTGACCGCAAAGAATTCTTTATATCCCTTATTCCATGAAAAAGCCTTTTTAAGTTTTCTGGCGTTTTCGCGGATGCCCTTCTCATCATAGAGGTGAAAAGGAGTCGGATACTTATCGCATATAGCATCGATCTGTGCTTTGGTTACAAATGGTTTTTTCATGGTGTATTATTCCTTTCGTATGTATATAAGATATCTTAGTAATATAGTAGTGTTTTTTCACCGTTTGTCAAGAAAAATGAGATTAAATATTGGCATTTATATATATCTTGTGAGAACGATACCGTTAAGGCGATGAGAGGGATGACGATATTTGACGAAAGATATCAATAGTAAAGAAATGTATGGGATTTGGTTGACTTTGTAAGCTCATTTTGATATAATCGAAATACAGTATGTGGCGAGACGCCACTGAAGGATTGTAACCTTTGTGAGAAGTGATTATGGGTAATCGTTCTCACATCGGAATTGATCTTTTTGTATAAATGCAGCTAAGAAAGGATGGGCAAGACTATGAAGGAATTTAAGTACGTAATTACAGACGAAGTTGGTATTCATGCAAGACCGGCAGGACTTTTGGTTAAAGAGGCTAAGGCTCTGGCATCTAAGATAACCATCGAAGCTAACGGCAAGAGCGCTGATGCTTCTAAGCTTATGGCAGTTATGCAGCTCGGAGTTAAGAAGGGACAGGAGATCGTTATCAAGGCAGAGGGTGATGATGAGGATTCTGCTATCGCTAAGATTGAGGAGTTCATGAAGGCTAATCTGTAAGATTGATATTGATTATCAGGGCTGTTACACTAATTTCATATAATTGGTGTGGCAGCCTTATGTTGTTTTATAGAGGATGTATCGGGTTATTGGTAATATGAAGGAGGTATGGCATGGAACAATTTGAAGGCAAAGCGATTTTTAAGGGTACGGCAATAGGAAGAATCCTTTTTTATTCAAAGGGACAACAGCAGGTCAAACGTGAGAAGATAGACGATCCTGAAGCTGAGATCAAGAGATTTGAGGATGCAAAGGCTGTTGCAGTAGAACAGCTTGGCGCTTTATATGACAAGGCGCTTGCAGAGGTTGGCGAGGCTAATGCTGCAATCTTTGAGGTTCATCAGATGATGTTGGATGATGATGATTATAATGATTCCATTTATAATATTATCAGGACGGATGGAGTTAATGCGGAGTTTGCAGTAGCAACTACCGGAGATAATTTTGCTAAGATGTTTGCCGAGATGGATGACGAATATTTCAAGGCAAGATCTGCGGATGTTAAGGATATTTCCGAGAGAGTTATCGGTGTATTGCTTGGACGCAATACTGACGGAAGTCTCGGTGACGAGCCGGTTATCGTAGTAGCAGAGGATCTTGCGCCTAGTGAGACCGTTCAGATGGATAAGTCTAAGCTTCTTGCATTTGTTACAAGGCTTGGTTCTTCTAATTCGCATACCGCTATCCTTGCAAGAACGATGAATATTCCTGCACTTATCGGTGTTGAGATCAAGGAAGAATGGGACGGCAAGATGGCGATTGTTGATGGAAAACAGGGACTGTTTTTCGTAGATCCTGATGCGGATACATTAGAGAAATATTTTGAGCAGAAGAAGAAGGAAGAGGAAGCTAAGGAGCTCTTACAGCAGCTTAAGGGCAAGCCTGACGAGACGATTGACGGAAGACATATTCATTTATATGCTAATATCGGAAGCGTTGCCGATGTGGCGAATGTTCTTGATAATGATGCAGCGGGAATCGGACTTTTCAGAAGTGAGTTCTTATATCTTGAAAGAGATGATTATCCGACAGAGGAGGATCAGTTCCAGGTTTATAAGACTGTAGCTCAGAACATGGCTGGTAAGAAGGTCGTGATAAGAACGCTTGATATCGGTGCTGATAAGCAGGTTGATTATTTTAATATGGAGCATGAGGATAATCCGGCTATGGGATATCGTGCGATCCGTATATGTCTTGACCGTGTTGAGATATTTAAGACACAGCTTCGCGCGCTTTACAGAGCTTCGGCATTTGGTACAATCTCAATCATGTTCCCGATGATCATTTCGGTTCAAGAGGTTCTTGATATCAAGAAGATCTGCGCAGAGGTAAGAGAGGAGCTTGATAAGAACGGTGTAAGCTACGGTGAAGTTGAGCTTGGTATTATGATCGAGACACCGGCTGCTGTTATGATAAGTGATCTCCTTGCAAAAGAGGTTGATTTCTTCAGTATTGGTACTAACGATCTGACTCAGTATACACTTGCGATAGACAGGCAGAATCCGAAGCTTGATAATATTTATGATTCGCATCATCCGGCAGTGCTTCGCATGATCCAGAAGGTTATTGAGAACGGACACGAGGGCGGATGCTGGGTTGGAATCTGTGGCGAGCTTGGAGCAGATACAACGCTTACGGATCAGTTCATTAAGATGGGAATCGATGAGCTTTCCGTTTCTCCTACATTTGTTCTTCCCGTAAGGAAAGCGATCAGGGAGTCAAGCTACAAATAGAATGGTAAATCCTTACTTCACACAATATACACTAAAAATCCATTGATAATTATAAAAATAACTGCTATTATTGAGCGTAGAATTGTTAGCACATTATTATTGCAGATCGTCTATACTGTAATAATGATTGTTAGCGATCAAACGCAAAATGATAGCAGTTATTTTTAGTTCTATACATATAAACAGGAGGATAAGTGTTTTGGAAAACAACAATATGCAAAATAATGAAAACCGAAACAGCAATAATAACGGAAAAACTCCTAACAGGAATTTTGTTTTTATGCTGGTGGTTTCAATTTGTCTGACACTGTTGTTCTTATATGCGTACAGCAGATATCAGACCAGTCAGCAAATTGAGATTTCTTATAGTGATTTCCTTGATATGATCGATAAGGGGACTGCTAAGGAGGTCAAGATCTATAGCTCTTCTATTGAGATCATTCCAAAGAGTGATAAGGAGCTTGAGAAGGAGAAGGCTTCAAAAAATGATGGCGAAAGCGCTGATGTGTCAGATAAAGAAAAGACAAAAAATGATTCCGGCAAAGGATATTCCAAGGTTGGGAAGAAGAGCTACCATTGTACGCGTATCTCCGACATTTACCTTGTAGACAGATTGGAAAAGGCCAAGGCAAAGGGCGAGCTTGACTACAAGGCTATTGACGAGAGCAGTTCGGCGATCATAGGTAATATTCTTTCCTACGTTACTATGATAGCCGTGTTCTACATTATAATCTGGTTGTTTATGAGATCCATGAGCAAAAGCGGCGGCGGCTTTATGGGAGTAGGAAAAAGCAATGCCAAGATGTACATGGAAAAGAAGACCGGTATTACGTTTGAAGATGTTGCCGGACAGGAGGAGTCAAAGGAATCGCTTAAGGAAATGGTGGATTTCCTACATAATCCTAAGAAGTACTTAGAAATCGGCGCGAAGCTTCCAAAGGGCGCGCTGCTTGTAGGTCCTCCGGGAACAGGTAAGACCCTGCTTGCCAAGGCGGTAGCCGGTGAGGCGAATGTTCCGTTCTTCTCGCTTTCGGGTTCTGATTTTGTGGAGCTTTATGTCGGTGTGGGCGCGTCGCGTGTAAGAGATCTTTTCAAACAGGCTACAGCCGTTGCGCCGTGTATTATATTTATTGATGAGATCGATGCTATCGGAAGAAGCCGTGACAGCAAATACGGTGGTGGCGATTCTGAGCGTGAGCAGACACTTAATCAGCTGCTTGCCGAGATGGATGGTTTTGATACCTCTAAGGGTATTGTTATTCTTGCGGCGACAAACCGTCCGGAGATCCTTGATAAGGCTCTGCTTCGTCCGGGTCGTTTTGACAGACGTGTTATCGTTGAAAAGCCTGACCTTAAGGGAAGGATTGAGACTTTGAAGGTTCATGCCAAGAATGTTAAGATGGATGAGACTGTTGATTTTAGAGAGCTTGCGCTTGCAACCTCCGGAGCAGTTGGAGCTGATCTTGCCAATATGATTAATGAGGCAGCACTTGCTGCGGTAAAGGACGGACGTGAATTCGTAAGTCAGTCGGATCTTTTTGAGGCTGTTGAGGTTGTATTTGCCGGAAAAGAGAAGAAGGACCGTATTATGAGCAAGAAGGAGAAGCGTATTGTCGCATACCATGAGACAGGTCATGCGTTGGTTTCTGCTCTCCAGAGCAATACCGAGCCGGTTCAGAAGATCACCATAGTTCCGAGAACAATGGGAGCGCTTGGTTATGTATGGCAGGTGCCGGAGGAAGAAAAGTACCTTAACAGTAAGGTCGAGATGGAAGAGGATATAGTAACATTTCTTGCCGGACGTGCAGCCGAGGCGATCAAGTTCGATTCGGTCACAACAGGCGCTTCAAATGATATCGAGCAGGCGACAAACTTGGCAAGAAAGATGATCACCATATACGGTATGTCGGATAAGTTTGGTATGGTTGCGCTTGAGTCTGTTCAGAACCGTTATCTTGACGGAAGTCTTGCGCTTAACTGCTCGGAGGAGACGGCAACAAAGATTGATAACGAGGTGAGAAAGGTTATCAAGAAGTCCTACGATAAGGCTTATAAACTGCTTAGGGATAACGTGGCTGTTTTGGATGCGTTGGCAGAGTACCTTATCGAGAAGGAAACGATCACCGGTAAGGAGTTCATGAAGATTTATGAAGAGATAACCGGAGTAAGCTTAAAGGCTGCAGGTGAGGATGAAGATAGAAAATAAATAAGTAAAGTTTTATGAAAGACGGATTTGATTTAAAGGAAGAATTGAAGAAGCTGCCGAACCGGCCCGGTGTATATATAATGCATGCTGCTGATGACGAGATCATTTATGTCGGTAAAGCCATTAATCTTAATAAACGCGTGCGTTCTTATTTTCGTGCCCACGTTAATCGTGGGCCGAAGATAGATAAAATGATATCGCTCATTGATTATTTTGAGTATATCGTTACCGATTCGGAGCTTGAGGCGTTAGTGCTTGAGAATACGCTGATCAAGGAGCACAGTCCCAAGTACAATACGATGCTCAAGGATGATAAGAGCTATCCGTTTATGAAGGTGACGGTGCAGGAGGACTTTCCAAGAGTCCTGTTTGCAAGGCAGATGAAACGTGACGGTGCAAAATATTTTGGGCCGTATACAAGTGCGGTGGCTGTTAAAGATACCATTGAGCTTGTGAAAAAGCTTTACGGAATCCGTACCTGCAACAAGTCTTTACCGAAAGAGATCGGAGTAGGCAGGCCGTGCCTTTATTATCAGATGGGACAGTGTGCCGCGCCCTGTCAGGGCTATATAAGCAAGGAAGACTATGCGATAAAGATTGATAATCTACTTGGCTTTTTGAATGGTGATTATAAGAAGGTGATTCGTGAGCTTGAAACGAAAATGAAGGATAAGGCGGCAGCTTTTGAGTTTGAAGAGGCTGCGGTTTATCGTGACCTTATAGAAAGCATAAAGCATGTGACTGAATCTCAAAGAGTTGTGAAAAATGTCGGTATAGACCGTGATATTATCGCTATGGCAAGACGCGGACAGGAGACGGTTGTATCGGTGTTTTTTGTGCGTGATGGAAAGCTTTTAGGGCGGGAACATTTCCATATGACATATAGCGGCGTGACCGCAGATGATAGTGAGGATGCAGGAACGACTGGCCTGGCGGATGATAGTGATAATGCAGTAACAGCTTATGCTGCGGATGGTATAAGAAGTGACGAATCGGGGGCAACAGCGGACGATAATGATAATGCAGACATTAATAGTGGTGTCGGCACAGAGATCATGACCTCTTTTATCAAGCAGTATTACAACGGAACTCCTTTTGTACCGAATGAGCTGCTTGTTGAATATCCGGTTGATGAGCAGGGGCTGCTTGAGGAATGGCTTACAAAGCTTCGCGGCGGAAGGGTTCATATCATAACGCCGCAAAAGGGTGAGAAGCACAAGATGATAGACCTTGCAAGAGAAAATGCTGCCGTTGTGCTGTCAAGGGATCTTGAGAAGATCAAGCGTGAACAGGCGCGTACTGTAGGTGCGGCTAATGAGCTTGCGGCAATGCTTGGACTGCCAAGCGCGGACAGACTAGAGGCGTTTGATATATCTAATACAAGCGGATTTCAATCGGTTGCATCGATGGTTGTGTTTGAAAAGGGACGCGCAAGGAAGAATGCATACAGGAAGTTCAAACTAAAGACCGTAACGGGACCGGATGATTATAAGAGTATGGAAGAAGTGTTGACGAGGCGGTTTACTGATGAGCGGTTTGATGTGATGCCCGATATTTTAATGATGGATGGCGGAAAAGGTCAGGTCAATGTTGCTATAAAGGTTCTTGATAAGCTTGGACTTGACATACCTGTATGCGGCATGGTCAAGGATGACAACCACAGAACAAGAGGACTATATTATAATAATCAGGAGATAAGCTTTCCGAGAAATAGTGAAGTTTTTTCGATGATAACAAGGCTTCAGGATGAGGCTCATCGTTTTGCGATAACCTATCACAAACAGCTTCGCGGCAAGGAGCAGGTGCACAGTATTCTTGATGATATCAAGGGGGTAGGACCTGCAAGACGTAAAGCGCTAATGCAGCATTTTAAGGAGATAGATAATATAAGGAATGCAACCGTTGATAGTTTGAATGCGGTTAAAGGGATAACGCCGGAGGTTGCGTCGAAGATATACGGGTTCTTTCATGAGGAAGAATAAAAAAACAGTTTCGCAATTGTTTAATTATAAAGAATATGGGGAGGGGACGATTATGGAACCGGTTAATAAGAATGCGACAGAGAAAGCAAGGAGGTTGCTTGATTATCTTTA